>CALGJW010000152.1 GCA_937930025.1 uncultured Saprospiraceae bacterium
CTTCGGCCTACGGCCTCAGAAAATGTTCTAGGGAATTGTATTTAACCATTGTGACACACTTTTTAGAATACTCCCTCCTGTAAAGTTATTTCAGGATTATACATTGAGCCAGTTCTATTGGTCAGCATCCTCCTTCCGCCCAAACTTCCACCCAACCCCAACCCGCAACAAACGATTATGCAACGCATCTAAATCAAACCCGCCCTGCTTCTGCTGGCTCAGCGTCAAATTTGGATTCAAAGACCGAGACCAATCCGCCCCAATAGACCAACCAATCAAACTAGTATTCAAATCTAAAAATATCCGTTCCGTCAAATCATATTCTATCCCTGTGAAAAATTGAAAATTTAAACTAATATTTCTTGAAGTCCTTGGAAACCTAGTCATTGTTAATGGTGAACTGTCTGATTTCAAACCAGTAGTTTTTATACTAACGCTGTTTTGAAACCTGAATTTTTTGTTTGCAGAAACCCAGGAATTTTTTCCGATTTCAAATCTCAAAAAGGCTTGAGCGCTTTTGATTTTAAAATCGACGTTTTCAGTATTTTTAACCAATGCGCTTATTTCCCAATCTATTATCCAGCCTTTTTTGTTTGTTCGGGATAAAGCGATGGATGGTCGATGGAAATTGAATGATTGAAGTCCGGTCGGAGGAATGTGTGGAGTAATGCGGGTGTTTAGATAGTAAAAATTAGCATACACCTTTATACTCGATTGAGCAGTGGAATGAAAAGCAAAGCCCAACAGGAAAACGGAAACCGTAATAAGTTTATTCATAGCTTTTAAAATTCTTATTTACATCTTACGCTGTAAACATAAAGTTAACCAACTTATGAATAAAAACTACTTGAGCTAAATAAAAAAAGGGACACCCAGCCACCGCTGAGCATCCCTAATATTTTTAAGCTAAATGCTTTCTATTTTTTCCCACCAATGTGAGCCGCTTGCCATTCTTCCAACTTCGCCCAATCACCTTTGGCTGCCATCTCGGCTTGCATTGGCCAAGAAGCTGGATCGTGCATTTGAAAACGTGGACCCGCCTTAGCAAGAACCTCGCTTATGAAGCTACTCTTGGTCTCTGCTAGTTTAGCCCAAGTGTGAATGTTCTCCGCGTTTAGCAATTCAGCAATCTTTGGACCGATTCCTTCTACCTTTGTTAAATCATCCTTTTGAGTGTTGCTTGCTGACTTAGCGGTCAATTCAGCCACTGCGCTATTTGACTCGCTAGCTTTGATCTCTCTTCTTGAAACAATCTTAGCGTCTTTTTTAGTTCTAGTCGTTCCAGTTACTGTTCTTGAAACTTGAACAGTTCCCATTTCTGCCATCATCTTTTGTAGTGTTGCCATGTCGACTGACTTGACCACTTCAACTTCTTTGATAACTTCTTTAGTAATTGTTCTTGGCTTCTTAGCAAGCTTCTTCGAAACTGCCTGAAATTCTAATTCTAATGCAGCATACTTTTTCTTCCAAACTGATAATCCCTTATTGCTAGTTGCAGGTTTAGCACTTGTCTTTGCGGAAGTTTTCTTGGAAGCTGCCTTGAATTTCTTTTCTAAAGCTGCATATTTTTTCTCCCACGCGGCAACTGCCTTATTGGTAGAAACAGGTTTAGCACTTGACTTTGTGGAAGACTTCTTAGAAGCTGACTTAAGTTGCTTTTCTAACGTCGCAATCTTTTTAGTCATCGAAGAGATAGCTTTCTTATCCGCTGATTTTTCAGCATAAACCTCTCTTATTAACGTAATTTCTTTGATTACTTCTACTGGTACTTCTCTAACTACTTCTACGATTTTTACATCTTGCTTTCTCCATGCTGGCGTCTCATGCAATACACATTGGTAAGCTGCTGCTGCTTTTGCGGCAGAAATCTTAGCCATCTTTGCAATTTTAGCTACAAGTTTTGCCTTTTCAATTCTTCCGGAAATAGATACTTCTTTAGATACAGTTGACTTGACAACATTTTTTCTTGTGTTGTTCTTTTTTCCAGTTGTCTTTTTACTCGTGGACTTTCTTTTTGCCATCACCTTCTTTGAGGTGGACTTTTTAACTACAGGCTTTCTTTTAGCAGTGATCTTCTTTGCTCCTGCTTTCTTAGCAGTAATTTTCTTAGCGTTTGCTTTTTTTGCTGTAGACTTTCTTTTTGCCGCAGATTTTACTTTACTCACGGATTTTCTTTTAACAGCTGATTTGGATTTTGCTGTAGGCTTTGTTTTTTTCATGTCTATTTTTAAAATGAGTGTTTGTGATTAAGAAAAAATATCTTAATTTTTTTGACCCGCGAAATTAATCAATTAAAACAGTTACTTCAAACTTTTAAGCTTGACGATCTAAAAGCTTCTTTTACCTTTTTTTGGAAAATTTGAATAGAAAATTTAGATCGTAAATGGAATGTGAATTGAACTAAAGTAGTGGAGATCTATTATTCATTTTGCGATTAAAAGAGCATGTAGCGCTTCTTTGTTTTGGTATGCGAACCTTGTTGCAAATAAAATTCGGAGTTAGATGTGTTTGGCAAAAGTAAAGCGGATGCGCTCCCAAGGGATGAATGGAGAATCAGGTGAATTTACTACCCAATCTCTTTCCGCAAATATATGGCTGTTGCTTCCACCTTATTTTTCACTTAGAGTATTCGATAGATTTTCTTAAGGTGTCTTTTTAACGTATTAATGGAAACAAACATCCTTTTGCCCATACTTTTATAGGTTTCTTGACCTAATTTATAAATTTAGGAAAGATCATGCAGGATTGAAATATTCAAATTGCATTTAAACAATTAAAATACTTATTTCCAATGAGCTGCATGATCTTTCTATTTGATTATTAACCGCTAAAGGCGTTACAATTACTATAATTTTATTAATCGTCGAGTCATCGTCCTTCCCTCTAAATTAATCTTAGCCATATAAATTCCTGCGGGGTAATCTGCTAAATCAATTTCAAAGTTAAACGCCATTGCTGGTTGTGCTTGTTGTTGTGTCATCAACTTTCCAGTCATATCTAAGATTTGAATTTGTGCCTCCATGGCGTAATCCAAACCTAAGATTAACATTGCCTTGCTGCTAGTTGGATTTGGAAACAAGCGCATTTCATTGACACCCGCCAATTCTGCAACAGTACTTACCATTCCCGCTTCCACTGTATACGTTGCGGTGAATTCACAACCATAGTCATCGGATACGACCACTGTGTAGGCTCCATCTTCTAATCCAGAGATAGTAGGCGTATTGTTCCCATTATCCCAACTATAACTATACGTTCCAATTCCTCCAGATACTGCCAAAGCTATAGCACCGTCAGCGGCACCATCAATCGTTTCGTCTGTTATATTTTCTGAAACTTCCAATGCTGGACTGAATTCTACAGTGATAGGGTCAGTACTACTGCAAGCGGATCCATTATGAAAAATAATTCCTGTAACTGTCCAAGTTCCGATTAAGCTTCCTGCGGCACCATTTAATGTTGAATTCAAAGTTGAATTTTGAATAAGTGGTCCTAAACCAAATCCTGTGCTTCCTGCTGGTGCATCTACCCCTGGTTCAAATATTGCTTGATAGACAGCTCCTGGAGGTAATACTGTATTGTCATCAAAATTGATCATGAAGTTTTCTGAATCTCCGCAAACGGTTTGGATAGCTGGTGAGGTAAGCTGTCCTACGCTACAAACAACACCTAAAACTGGTCGGATATTCAATGCTACTTCAAATCCAAAGCTTTCGATAGTACCCCATGTGCTTGCATTATCTATTGAAGCCCATGTTTTACTTTCAGTAAAAATATCCAGAGAATAGGAAAGGAAAATATTGTTGTTTCCCATCTGTTCAATTCCAAAGAAATAGCTGCCGGCATCCAAGAATACGGGAGTAGCAAAATTCAATGATACTTCAATATCATCGACTCCATTTAGGGTGGTAGGAATGTTATACGTTTCAGATGTGGCAATCAACTGAGATGGTGATCCATCTGGATTGGTTGAATATATAAGCGCTTGAATTGTTTCGCCTTCTACGCCACCTCTGTGCGACAAATTGATAACCTTAATATTGGTTAATTCTTCGAAATCAAAAAGTTGGCCTAGTATAGCAGGTTGACCAGCTCCGCCTAAACCATCAATATAGTTCCCATCATCTCTTGCATAAGTATCGTTTGAGATAGTAAAGTTAAATTCTACTTCATTATCGCTTATGTCTGTATCATCTCCAGAAGAGGAAGCAATATATTTGATCACATAATCTCCTTCATCTGGTGTATAAGTACTTGCCTGAGAAAAAGTTGCAAATTCTCCTGAACCCAAGGTTGCTTGCGTTCCAATCATTTGTTCGTGTACTAGTACACCAGCTTTCCTAACCTCCACTTTTACTTCCACATCGGCTATTGAAATTGGGCCAAGATTTATCAGTTCTGACTCAAATTGCCAAGGAACTATATGCCCTGTAGGAACGATGGTATATTCCGATGGTGGTTTGGTATTACTCAGTGCGGTATTTGTTGTATTTCCGTACTTCACGCCAAGCGTATAAATTTTAAAATCCTCTATCTCAATATTAGAGAACTCAATTGCGTCTTCAGAAAAAGTTCCAGGAGTAACTGTTCCTAATGCTGGATCATTGCCATTAAATGAAATAAGAACTACTTCTGCAATATTGGATAAATCCACAACGGTCGCATCAAATGATATATCAATTACAGGATTACCTTGTACCATTGTTGACCACCATCCGTCCATGGAATTGTCATATCCTGTTGGAGCGCTAGATGCTAAGTCATAACCATAAATATCAACGTCCGAAACAAAAATCACAGATTCGTTACCGGAGAGATTTCCGGAAAATGCTAAGATGTCCGAAGTATCTGAAACAACTCCCGGCCAAATTCCTGCATGATCAGTTTGATTAACCAGTTGTACTTGAGGGCCTACAAAAGGCGTATTACTAGTTTGCCAAGTAGGACCATTTACTAAAGTTCCCTTGTTGGTTGTGTTTGCTCCTGAATTAGTAACCGTAAGTCCAACTCCATCGTCATATTTATGATAAAGACTAAGTGAAGCGTAGTTAGGATGATCCGTGGTAACATCTCTTAGCATCCAGTCTTTTATGGTTTCTACAGAAAGTTCTGATTGATAAAAACGCAGCTCTTCCAGATCTCCTTCGAAGGCTTTATCGTTGATATTCCATGGAGCCACCCCGCAGATTACATCACTTGCATTCGAGGTCATAGTTCCTCCAAGGGAATTGTTTTCCGCCACTAATACGCCATTGACATAAAGCCGTTGTTGTCCATTGTGGTTGTAGGTGGCCGCAATATGCGTCCATCGATTTGCAGGTAATTCATCCGAGATAACTACTCTAACGTTAGTTTCTTGATTATAAACTTCGAATACGACCTTCGAATTTACAATACCTAGGACATAGGCACTGGTCAAAGGAAAACCAGGTCCAGCTTTTGAGAAAAATTTATTATCTGTTAGATCAGGGCTTTCCCACCTGACCCAGGCTTCAATGCTAAAGGCTCCACCAATGTCAAGACTCACATCGTTAGCGATTCTAACATGAGCATTAGTTCCATTTGGAAAATTTAGCATTTGACCGCCATACTGAGCCTTTATTCCAATAGGCCCAAAAAGTGTAATTAAAAGAAAAATTGAAAATGTAGATTGTAACATTTTTTGCATAAAAAAGGTTTTTTGGGGTCCTCCTTAAAGTTCGGAGAACCTATAAATTAAAGAAGTAGTTAATTAATATTTACTTACCTAACAAGTTAATAATTTGAATTTTACGCTTGTTTAAGATTTTTATTTTTTAGATGCGGTGCTGTAATATTAAGAGAACACGCTTCAACTAGTTAGCGTAGAAGTACCTAATCTAACGGTCCTTTTTTATTCCTAAAAGAAAAAACCGTCATGAGGTTTTTGCTTCGCACCATTTACATTAGTTTTAATTTTAAGAAAAGCGTTTTTCACTCAGTATTTAATTGATAAGACTAAATAGTTTTTTAAAGAGAATCAAAAAAGTAGCCGAGCCGGTGTTTTTTAATCATATCCATTCCTTTAGTGCATAATCTATCTTGAGAAAAAGCAGACCTCAACCTTCGGATGAATTCTGATTTGGAATTGTAAATATTCTCTGGGCTATTGCCCCTTTAGCGTCCGAGGCGAAAGAGGAGGTGAAATCGGAACATCTTTATCGGAAGATTGGGTTATGAACGAAATCTCCCTTCCATTTTTTAATATTTTTTTATTTTTTAAGTCAAATTGAAAGATGTTTTCTTCCTCGATTAAATAAATATATTGATCATCTCTATGAGTTTCTTTATACTGGCCGATAATAGCAGATTGCGCAATGCTGTATTCACTCCAAACGCTATTATTTATCCTCTTAAATCTACCTGCAGATTTTTGATCTTTAGCTTTATATTCTAAATAAATAGTATTACTTATGTTTGGTTTTCGGCCAGAGCCTTCCGATTCTTCCATTGCTCGATTGCCTTCAAAACTTACTTCCTTAGAACAATACAAGTATTTGAAATTTCCTTGTAAAGCACTTTTGTACACTTCTAATTTTCCGACAAATGGTTCTTTATATTCACCAAGTATTGCCAATCTATGTTTATAGTTATCTACAAGAAGGTAGGTCAAAAAATCAGGAGTTGTTTGGGCAATAAGAGTTCCTTTGTCATCATAAAGGATGAATCCGGGATAAGGAATATTTTTATCATTTAAGCTTGGATGATCATAGGATATTTCTAATTCTAAATGAGTGCCTCTCTTATTTGATATTAATTCCGACTTAACAGAAATCTGCTCACAGAAGTCCTCTTGAGCAAAGCCAAATATTGGGAGTAGTAAGACAAAGACGATAACTAGGGTTTTCATAATTACGAATAGGGGGTTCAGTTAAATACTAGGCTTGCGACGCTAGATTCAATGACGGATGTTGAATTTCAAAATCTTTGAGGAGTATAAATTTTTGATTCGCCATCTTCCAACTTTGAAATATGCAATTGTCAAATAATCTTTTGTTAATGCAAATTTAAAGTAGAAGAGTTGCAATTGTAACCACATAAACATGTGGTCCAAGAAAAGTGAACATTAGAACTCGTTTATAAAAAACGATAATTATTACCCAGCGATTAAAAATACTTCCTCCCGACCAAATACTCCTTCACATAATCCTCAACCCCTTCTTCCAAGCTCATCCACTTTTCCGTATACCCAGCTTTCTTCAATTTTCCCATTTTCGCTTCGGTAAAATATTGATAGTTGTCGCGAATATCTTCTGGGGTATCTATGAATTCAATTTCCGGCTCGATGCCCATTGCAGCAAAAGTAGCCTTACCCAAATCTAAAAATGGTCGTGCTTTCCCAGTACCAATATTATACAGTCCTGAAGTTGCTTTATTATCGAGAAAAAATAGGCATGCTTTTACTACATCTTTTACATAGACAAAGTCTCTACTTTGTTGACCATCTTCATATTCCTTTTTATGAGATCGGAATAAATTGAGTTTGCCAGTTTTCTTAATCTGATGATAAGCATGAAATATTACCGAAGCCATTCGTTTCTTATGATATTCGTTCGGACCATATACATTAAAGAATTTCAATCCAGCCCAAAGTGGGGGAGTCTCCTTTTGGTTTTCTACCCAAAGGTCAAAATCTTGCTTGCTTTGGCCATATGGATTTAATGGTTTTAGCTTTTTGATGGCTTTAGTGTCATCATAGCCTTGTGCACCATCTCCATAGGTAGCCGCGCTCGAGGCATATACCATAGGAATTTGATGCTCCGTACAAATTTTCCAAATGCGCTTGGAGTATTCCACATTTAATTCTTCAAAAATGGAAGAATCTTGCTCGGTGGTATCGGTTCGGGCACCCAAGTGAAAAACAAACTCAATACCGCTACCACCCATTTTTTCAAATAACTCCAAAAAGATTTGCCGGTGGACCCATTCGCGGATTAATTTTTTTTCTATGTTGATCTCTTTATGGTGATTGTAAAAATCATCTACGACCATGATGTCCTTATGTCCAAGGTCATTCAAACCGCGTACTAAACAAGATCCAATAAATCCGGAGGCACCAGTAACAACTATCAAGCTTCTAATTTTTCATTGCTTGTCACCTCCTTTGGATCAGCCTGTTCGTAGGACTCAATCGGAGGACAAGTACAAATAAGGTTTCGATCACCAGAAGCATTATCTACTCTAGCCACAGTGGACCAGAATTTTGAACCATTTCGTAGATAAGGTAGTGGATAAGCAGCAGCAGCTCTAGAATAAGGATAATCCCATTCGTCCGCACTTAATTGATCTAAAGTATGAGGAGCATTGTGTAAAACATTATTATCCGCGGGATATTCTCCACGGGCAATTTGATCGATCTCTTCTCTGATTCCCAACATGGCATCACAAAATCGATCTATTTCGGCCTGGCTTTCACTTTCCGTTGGTTCAATCATAATCGTTCCTGCAACTGGAAAAGATAAGGTCGGGGCATGGAATCCGTAATCGATTAATCGCTTGGCTATATCCTCAGCGGTTACGCCCAATGATTTAAATTGTCGTAAGTCCAAAATTAATTCGTGAGCAACACGATCTTGTGATCCTGTATATAATACAGGGAAGGCCTTTTCTAATTTGGCTTTAATATAGTTTGCATTCAGAATAGCAATCTTGGTCGCTTGTGTTAATCCGTTTACCCCTAGCATTTTGATATAGGCATAAGAGATTAATAAAATGCTGGCTGATCCCCAAGGAGCAGAGGATACGGCAGAAATACCTTTTTTGCCTCCAGTTTTTGCCCATGGATGTTTGGGTAAAAAAGGCGCTAAACTTTCGTTCACACAAATAGGCCCCATTCCAGGTCCTCCTCCGCCATGCGGAATAGCAAAGGTTTTATGCAAGTTCAAATGGCAGACATCAGCATTGATCGCTCCAGGTGATGTCAAACCTACTTGCGCATTCATGTTTGCACCATCCATGTATACCTTCCCACCATGCTTATGTGTAATGGCACAGATTTCCTTGATACCTACTTCGAACACCCCATGAGTGGAAGGGTAGGTGACCATCAACGCAGCTAAGTTTTCGCTATGTAGTTCAGCCTTTTCTTTTAGATCGTTTATTAAAATATTTCCCTCCTCATCGCATTTTACTACAACCACTTTCATACCTGCCATCACTGCGGATGCCGGGTTAGTGCCATGAGCGGAGGAAGGAATGATTGCAATATTTCGATGTGCTTCCCCACGACTTTGGTGGTAAGCTCTTATTGTCAATAAACCAGCGTACTCTCCTTGCGCACCAGAATTTGGTTGTAAAGAACAAGCATCAAATCCAGTTATTTCGCAGAGATAAGTTTCGAGTTCTTTGAAAATCTGTTGATATCCTTTGACCTGATTCGACGGAACCATTGGATGGATATTGGCAAATTCAGGCCAACTGATTGGCATTAATTCAGAAGCAGCATTTAACTTCATCGTACAAGATCCTAATGCGATCATTGAATGAACCAATGAAAGATCTTTATTTTCTAAGCGCTTGATATAGCGCATCATTTCTGTTTCGGTATGGTAGGAGGAAAAAACAGGGTGGGACATAAAGGTGGAATATCGCACCAGTTTTTTATTTACCTTAAGACTGGTTTTAGCTGACTTCGTTTTTCCAATTTTTTTACGGATCGCCTTCGAAATAAAACTTACCATTCGAAGGACCTCCTTTTCGTCTACCGTTTCATCCAAGGTGATCTGAACCTTGTTTTTTTCATAATAAAAATTCGTCTTATTGCTTAAAGCAGCTTTCTTGATATTGATGAATTGCTTTGGAGTAACTTCATAGGTCAAAGTGTCGAAGTAACTTTTATTCAGCTGCTTCATCCCAATATCAGCGAGCATATCTTCCATCATTCTGCACATACTATGCGTATGACGTGCTATTCCGCGAATTCCTTCTGGACCATGATACACCGCATACATTCCAGCCATGGTTGCTAGTAAGGCTTGAGCAGTACAAATATTAGAAGTTGCCTTTTCACGACGGATATGTTGTTCCCGCGTTTGCAAAGCCATTCTCAATGCTCGGTTTCCTAAGCGATCCACAGACACGCCAATTATTCTACCTGGAATAATCCGTTTGTAGTCTTCATGTGTTGCAAAAAATGCAGCATGCGGACCGCCATAACCTAAAGGCACCCCAAAGCGCTGTGTATTTCCAACCACTGCATCTGCGCCCCATTCCCCAGGAGGAGTCAAAATGGAAAGCGATAGTAAATCAACTGCAACGGTTGTGTAGATAGTAGCAGCTTTCATTTTTGCGACAAACTTACTATAGTCTTCCACCGTTCCATCCATCTTTGGATATTGCAATAAAACCCCGAAAGTGCGATTGCTAGGCTTATAGTTTTTCCAGCTGCCGATGACCACTTTAATATTCAATGGTTCAGCTCTAGTAATGACTATATCTTTGGTAGCCTCCAAGACACCCTCGTCGACAAAGAACTCATTTAATGGTTCTTCCTTTACACGCTTATTTCGATGTGCGTAGAACATAGCCATCGCTTCTGCGGCCGCTGTTCCTTCATCCAACAAAGAAGCATTTGCAATTGGCAAAGCGGTCAGATCAGAAACCATCGTTTGGAAATTCAACAAAGCTTCCAATCTCCCTTGGGCAATTTCTGCTTGGTAAGGAGTATATTGGGTATACCATCCAGGATTGTGAAATATATTCCTAGCAATTACGGAAGGAGTTATGGTCTGGTGATATCCTTGGCCGATGTAACTTTTGAAAACCTTATTCTTGGCTGCTGTCTCTGCTAATTCGGTTAAATAACTGTGTTCTGATAAAGCAGCAGGTATATTCAGCGCTTTTTTAGATCTGATATTTTTAGGAACAGTCTGATCTATCAGCTCAGATAGATCTTTGACTTTAATAGTTCTTAGCATGGCCGCTATCTGGATATCATCGATTCCAATATGGCGATTTGAGAATTGATCTCTTTTTATTGTTTTATTACTCATTACCCTGGATGAATGCTTTTAAAATATAGATAAATTACTGTGATACAAAGATAAACTTAGCTGGGAGTTTTAAGGTGGAGAATTGTATTTCCTGCGTAAAAAATTGAAAAGCCGAAATATGACTTTTAACCGCTAATTCATTGATTATTCGCCATATAACATGATCACATTAGTTAAAGTTGTAATACAGCGAGTTTGGTACATTTTATGTCCATTATATTAGGTGACCTTAGGCAAATCTTGAGTATCAAATCAAATAATTCCAATGAAACTTAGAATCTTTCTTTTTTTAGCTTTATTGTCCGTTCAAGGCCTGCTGGCACAGGAGTGTTTTTTTACTTCTGCCTCAAATGTTGAAGCAACACCATTTTCTAATGTTTGTGTCAAATTCAATGTCCACAATTTTGAAAATATTGTGGCAATGCAATACACTATCAACTGGAATGAAGAGTTGTTGGATTTTACGGGAACTACTGATTACAATTTATCGGGTTTAGGAGCTACTAATTTTGGCTTGAGTTTGATTGATCAAGGAGTGCTTACATTCTCTTGGGCCGATCCTGGATTTGTTGGTTCAGATTTAGTAGATAGAACACATATTTATTCAGTTTGCTTTGATGTGGCAGATACCTTGAATGTGGAAAGTGCAATTGACTTTACTTCTTCGCACACAAATATTGAGGTGGTTGATGGCAACCAAAGTATAATTGGGTTTAATAAAATTCCTGGGAATGTTGAAGTTCGAGCGATTGTGAATGGTGGAGAAAAAATTAGAACCGGGGCCTGCATAATTGATCCGTCTTGCCAAAATGGCGAAATGGGAAGTTTGAGGTTATCTATTGAGGGAGGAGAAGATCCTCTAATGGTCGATTGGGAAGGACCAGATAGTTTTACTTCTACTAGTAATGACTTTGCAACAAGTACCCCCGGAATCTATACAGTTACCGTAACTGATCAAGTAGGCTTTACAAGAATTGATTCTTTTGAAATATTGGATTTAGTGCCAAGGTTAGAAAGCCAAGTTGTAAACGATGTTCGTTGTTTTGGTCAGCAAAATGGTTCTATTGGAATCTCAATTGGTCAAGGAACTCCGCCTTATTCCTATAATTGGAGCAATGGATTTACGACTCAAAATATTTCAAGTTTGCTTCCTGGTAGTTATTCAGTAATCTACACAGATAGTCTTGGATGTTCAGGTTCCGCTTCCTTTACTATTGCGGAACCGGATTCCATAATAGTTGGAGAAGTAAGTTCCATTTGTCCGAGCTTAGGGATGTCAGATGGAATAGCAAGCCTTGTAGTTCAAGGAGGTGTTTTGCCATATAATTTTTTCTGGTCTGATGGAAATATTACAAATAATGGAATGCAAGGAAACTTTGCCGCCGGAGACCATTCAGTGACCGTTAGTGATGCAAACAATTGTCCCTTTATTACAAGAACATTTACGTTAGAGACAGGAATAGATTCTATGCAAGCAGAATATTTTACTTGCGACGGTTCTGACCTTCCACTTGTGGTTTATTTTTCAAATGTAGTAAGTTATGACTGGTCGCCTGCTGATTTGTTGAGTTGTACAACGTGCCCAACACCAATTGTCAATACACCGAATGATACCACCATTTTATTAACGGTTACTACTGGAACGGGTTGTTCGCAGTCGGCAAACTTGACAATCACAACAGCTGATAGTTGTGTTTGGCCAGGAGATACTAATAATGACGGAGTGGCCAACTACCTTGACCTTCTTTTGATTGGTCTAGCCAATCAAGCTACTGGTCCAATGCGATCATCAGTTTCTACTAATTGGCTGGGACAAGGAGCTGTAAATTGGACGTCCTCTACTCCAGTTAGCAATGTCAATTATAAATATATCGATGCAAATGGTAATGGTACAATCAATGAGCAGGACATTCAGGCCATTGAGGACAATTATGCCTCCGAGCATAATTTTTTGCCACCTGATATTTGGGGGCAAAGTAGAGATGACCTTCCACCGTTTTATATTGAAATAGCCGACACAGTAGAAGATAATACTTTACTCTCCTTAGATATCATAGTAGGTTCTCCGGACAAAGCTATCGCACAAGCACATGGGCTTGGATTTCAAATTCAGTTTGATGAAACCCTTGTGAACGTTTCTGATCTATCAGTAGCTGTAGAAGGATGGATGGGAAATAATCTTTGGTCTATCGATAGACTTAGTATGACCCCAGGATTATTGGATGTAGGTATAACTAGAAGTGACTTAGTGGGGCAAAGTGGTCAAGGGAAAATAGGGACGTTGAACATAAGCTTTAACACAGTATCTGGTCCATTGCCAGGTAGCCTGAATATTCAAAATGCTTATCTGATTAATAGTGATGAAGGGGAAATAGAAGTAAAAACTGAAATAAGAGAATTTATCATAGTGGAAGATCTAATCAATGCAGTAAACCAAATTGATGGATCAGCTTTTAAGGAACGGTTAAGCCCAAATCCAGTTTCAGATATTTTGCACATCTCAAGTGAAAGGAACATTGCTCAATTTGAAATCTATAATTTAAGTGGTGAAATGATTGATCGAAATAACCTTCAGGGGAATCAAATTGCATTGGATAAAATTTCCATGGCCGGAGTTTACTTTATCCAATTGATCGGCCCGGATGGTACCTCTAGACATAAGCTTATAAAATTGTAGACAAAAAAAACTAATGGTTTTTACGTAACCAGTATAAAGTTTTCTAAGCTTATGCTGACCTCAGACAGTCTTTTCTGGTTTTCTTATCTTCTTTTTAGTAATTTCATAGTGAATTACCATGAAGAAGACCATTTCCAAATTTGTATTACTCTTAATAAGTTCTTGCTTTTTTATTAGTACATCGCTAAGGGTTGAGGCTCAATGTGATACACCTATAGAAGCGTCAGAAAACTGTGATTTCATTTTCATGCTGGATGGGAATGCCCTCGAAGATGGATTTTGCGCAAGTCTGCCAGAATCGAATCCAATTTCAGAATTGACTCCTTTTTGTTTTGACATCTCTTCTTCCGAAAACACCGGATTTTTTTTATTTGAGCCTACTGGACCGATCTTAACCTTTAAGATTATCCCAATGAATTGCACCGAGGTTTCTATTCCTGGACAAGGAGTTTTCATAGGCATGCAAGCTGCAATATTTGAGGATTGCACCTTCACAGAGTTTAGAGCATGTGCACCAACTTGTCATCCAGATGAATTTATTATTGGAGCGAACGACTTCCAACCTTTAAAAACATATGTACTTGCGTTAGATGGCTGTCAAGGATCAATTTGCGACTTCACCATAGAGGTAGTAACTGGTGGGATTACTGCCTTAGTTCCTTTGGATAATCCAGTCTTAAATTCCCCCGAAGAAGTTTGTCAATATGACCTTTCTCAAATTCAAGTGGATGGTCTTCCATTATTAACCGATGGAGCATGGTCGGTCGACGGAGGGGTAAATTTCGAAATACGTTTTAATGGTAAAGCAATTCAGGTAAATGATTGGGGAGCCCCAGGAGTAAAAACTATTTGCGCAACAATTACCGACCCGAACAATACAGCTATGTATTACGATTCTTGCTGGCAAGTGACGGTGAAAACAACTCCAAGTATAATTTCTATGAACGAAAGTGATTCGCTTTGTTTAGACGATGAAATAGATTTGGATTTTGAAGCAACTGAATATGATTCCTTTTCATGGACTTGGGAAGGAGGTAGTTGCAACAATTGTCCTAATCCTGTTTTTACAATGGCTGATGAAGAAATCGAGGTGACACTCGAATTGTCATTTGGAGGGGAATGTGCGGTGGAAAGTACGGTAGTTTATTATCCCGAAGATCCAACTAGCTGTATCGTAAATATTGAGAATGTAATTCCGGCACAAGTTCAAATAATTCCGAATCCTTTTCAGTCTGCTTTTGATGTGAAAATGGCAGCGGAATTTAACCTTAAGCTTTATGATAGCCAGGGTAAATTAATGATTGTAGAAAATGGGGTGGATAAAATGAGGATCGATGGATCCTCTTGGTCTCAAGGTGTATTCTTTCTGGTACTAACTGATGATTCAGGAAATACCTCTTTTCAAAAATTAATCAAACAATAAATACTTAAGGACTCCTCTCAGTAATTGTCTCTCTACAGGTGATTTAATTGAATAATATTTTTCATTGTGCACGAACTAGGGCATACCGAATTCGTGCTAATTAGTCGATTGCGAAGCAAGCCTACCAATTGGCAGGCAAGCTTCGTGGAAATGATTACGTCCGATCGATTCGTTATTCGACTTCGTGAAAACCTGCCTGCCGTTGCCACTTTTGGCAGGCAGGTTGGTG
>CALGJW010000153.1 GCA_937930025.1 uncultured Saprospiraceae bacterium
GAAACCTACACCTGCAGCGATATCACCAGCTTCAACTCTATCAATAGGGTTTTGCTTATTTGCGTGCATTTGGTAGATTCTAGAAATACGTTCTTTGTTACCAGAACGAGTATTCAACACATAAGAACCAGCATCTAATGCTCCTGAGTAAACACGGAAGAATGCTAATCGACCTACATAAGGATCTGTTGCAATTTTGAATGCCAATGCAGCGAATGGTTCATCCACACTTGGTTTTCTTAATTCAGGTTCATCCGTTTTAGGATTAACGCCTTCAATTGCTTCAATATCCATTGGAGAAGGTAAGAAGCAACATACAGCATCTAATAATGCTTGTACTCCTTTATTCTTGAAAGCAGAACCACACATCATTGGGCAGATAGACATATCGATAGTCGCTTTGCGAATCGCAGCCTGCATTTCTTCTAATGTGATAGAATCTGGATCTTCAAAAAATTTCTCTAATAATTTGTCATCATATTCAGCAACAGCTTCAACTAGTTCTGCACGATATTTTTTTACCGTATCTACTAAATCTTCAGGAATTGGAATTTCTTTGTAAGTCATTCCTTGCGTATCGTCATCCCAAACCATCGCTGTATTTGTCAATAGATCAACTACTCCTATAAATGTTTCTTCTGCACCTATTGGTACTTGAAGCGGAATAGCATTAGCGCCTAATTTTTCTCTTACGTCATTTACAACGTGGAAAAAATCAGCACCAGAACGATCCATTTTGTTGACAAAACCGATACGAGGAACTTTGTAACGATTCGCTTGTCTCCAAACTGTTTCTGATTGTGGTTCAACACCTGATACTGCACAGAAAAGTGCAACAGTACCATCTAATACACGAAGAGAACGTTCTACCTCTACGGTAAAATCAACGTGACCAGGAGTGTCAATAATATTAACAGAATAAGTAACGTCGTTCCATTTCCATTCTGTTTTGGTTGCAGCAGACGTAATCGTGATACCACGTTCTTGTTCTTGCTCCATCCAATCCATAGTAGCTGCACCGTCGTGTACTTCACCAATCTTGTGGCTAATACCAGTATAGTAAAGAATACGCTCTGTTGTCGTAGTCTTACCCGCATCAATATGCGCGGCGATACCTATGTTTCTAGTGAATTTTAAATCTTTTGCCATAACTTTTAACTTCTAAACTTTACGAATAAATGGTTATCAATACAATGATTCATTAAATTCTAAAGTGGGCAAATGCACGGTTAGATTCAGCCATTTTGTGCGTATCTTCTTTACGCTTAACAGCTGCTCCTTCTCCTTTACTTGCTGCGATTAATTCTGCCGCTAACTTTTCTGCGAAACCTTTACCACTTCTCTTACGTGCAAAACTAATTAACCACTTCATGCCAATTGAAATCTTACGCTTAGCGCGAATTTCGGTTGGGATTTGA
Organism: uncultured Saprospiraceae bacterium; assembly: GCA_937930025.1. Taxonomy (GTDB): domain Bacteria; phylum Bacteroidota; class Bacteroidia; order Chitinophagales; family Saprospiraceae; genus JABDJM01. The sequence goes on from CALGJW010000153.1 coordinate 1,419, forward strand.
AAAGTAGAACCACCAACACGGCGACTTCTAACTTCCACTTGAGGCATTGCGTTGTTCAAAGCTTTTTTCCATACTGCGTGCTCGTCTTCTTTTGTTCTTTCTTTTATGATATCCATTGCATCATAGAAAATTTTAAAAGATAAACTTTTCTTTCCTTGCATCATCATGTTATTGACGAATTGGGTTACAAGTGTATCTTGGAACCTTGGATCTGGAGCAACAATTCGAATTTTAGGTTTTCTTTTACGCATCGTATTATGACGTTTCTTGTTTTAAATGTTGTTTATCCTAGATTATTTTTTAGGACGTTTAGTACCATACTTTGAGCGACTTTGTAAACGATCTGTCACACCCGCTGTATCTAAAGCACCTCTTACAATTGTGTAACGTACACCTGGTAAGTCTTTTACCCTACCTCCACGTAATAGTACGATAGAGTGTTCTTGAAGGTTGTGTCCTTCACCAGGAATATATGCAATTACCTCAATTCCGTTTGTCAAACGTACTTTTGCTACTTTACGCAAAGCTGAATTCGGCTTCTTAGGAGTTGTTGTGTATACACGAGTACAAACCCCTCTTTTTTGTGGAGAAGAATCCAAGGCACGTGACTTACTCGCCACTTTTATTTTCTTTCTGCCTTTCTTTACAAGTTGATTAATTGTAGGCATATTTTAGTTAATTTGCGATTTTAAGCAAAAATGCTCTTAGTATTTAAAAAAACTATTGATTTTGAGGAACTTAGCGATTCTATATATTAGAAAAACTCGTCCCCTCTCAAAAGCGAATGCAAAGATATGTTTAATTTTCCTGAATTCAAAGATAGAATTGAAAATAATTACGTGTAAAAGCCCTTTTGTTACTACACTTTGAGTATTTTTCCCATACATCAAACAAATCGTGTTTAAATTTTGTCGAAAACAATCATTTATTTATGAAAATCAGTATAAGAAAGGCCTCCGCAGAAGATTTATCTGACATTCATGACTTAGTCAGAGAATTAGCCGTGTATGAAGAGGCTGAAACCGAATTTATAGCAACTCTTGAAGACTATAAGAACGATTTTAAAGCAGGTGTTTTTAGCTCTTTAGTTGCTGAATATGATGGTATTATTGTCGGAATGGCTCTTTATTACATGACTTATTCTACTTGGAAAGGAAAAATGCTCTACTTAGAAGATTTTGTGGTTAACAAAGCTTTTCGACAAAAAGGTATTGGCCAACTCCTCTTTGATGCTTTTTTGGAAGAAGCTCAAAAATTGGGTGCTCGATTGGTAAAATGGCAAGTTTTGGACTGGAATGAGCCTGCAATTCGTTTTTATGAAAAAAATAATGCGACAATAGAAAAAGAATGGTGGAATGGGAAAATCTTATTTAAGAAAGGGTGAACCAAGTTTAATTTTTCACCTCAAAACGTAGCAATTCACCATTTTGTTCGAATGTACACCAATATGCATTGCAGTCATATACTGCTTTATAAGGTAAATCAATATCAAAATTTCCACTTACTAAGGTATAAATCTGATCAAAAACAATCTCGCCCTTTGGGTCTGTTCGTTTTATTCGATACTGATGGAGAGCGGAATCTGGGCTTTTGCTTAATTGAAACCAAGCCCCTGCTCCTATTCCA
>CALGJW010000154.1 GCA_937930025.1 uncultured Saprospiraceae bacterium
CATCCTGTGCACAAGCTTTTTTCCATCCTTTGTTAGCCAATTGTAAGGCATAGGGAAGGGTTGCGTTGGTCAAAGCTAGGGTAGAGGTGTATGGAACAGCCCCAGGCATATTTGCTACACAATAATGAACTATGTCATCAATAATGTAAGTAGGCTTTGCATGTGTGGTTGGTTTGCAAGTTTCGATACAGCCTCCTTGGTCCACTGCTACGTCGACAACAACGGTTCCAGCACGCATTTCTTTTAACATTGCTCGGGTGACCAGATTTGGCGCTTTTGCTCCAGGAATCAAAACTGCCCCAACAATTAAATCATGGTATTTGACTGCTCTGCGAATGTTGAATTCATTGGAAAAGAGTGTCTGAACATTAGCTGGCATAACATCCGCCAAATGCCTCAATCTTGGAAGACTGATATCCATGATTGTGACTTGAGCTCCCAACCCTGCAGCCATCTTTGCTGCCTGTGTTCCAACGATTCCACCTCCAAGGATTAGAACTTTCCCTGGACGTACACCTGGTACACCACCCAATAAAACACCACGTCCTTTCACCGGTTTTTCTAAGTACTTTGCTCCTTGTTGAATAGCCATTCTTCCAGCAACTTCTGACATCGGTATTAAAAGAGGAAGCGATCTATCTGGTAATTCTACTGTTTCGTATGCCAAGCAAACTGATTTGGATTTCATCATCGCTGTGGTCAAAGGCTTATGGCTAGCGAAATGAAAATAAGTAAAGACTAATTGTCCTGCTCGAATCAACTTATATTCCGACTTAATTGGCTCTTTAACTTTAACAATCATTTCCGCCTTTCGGTAGACCTCTTCTATAGTTTTCAAGATTTTGGCTCCAGCTTTTTTATAGTCACTGTCTAGAAACCCAGATCCTTCGCCAGCAGTGGATTGTATATAAACGGTGTGATTATTACTCGTCATGTCCATCACACCTGCTGGTGTCATTGCCACCCGGTTTTCATTGTTTTTTATCTCTTTAGGTACCCCGATTATCATGTTGGTTTTACTTTTATGTTAGGATAAGATATTTGGTAAAGTAAATATAGTTGCTTTGTTGATTTTATTACAAACAAGTTGGTAAATGGGGAAAAATTAGTTGATTTTCGACGGTCAATTGAAGCCTAAAATTAGTCGAAAAATGGCCGAATTTCAGGCAAATAGTTAATACTCAATTAGGTATAAAGTTACTTTTTATCTAGATGATGAAAAAGCTGTTGAACGGCTTCCTGCCCTTTGCTGCAGAGGTCATGGCTATATTTATTGACATATAGATTTACATGCTGCATCATGATCTTATCATTCATTTCTTGGGCATGCTCCCTCAGGTAAGGCAGTGCTTCTTCCATATGCTCCCAAGCGTATTTTAACGAGCGCTGAATGACTCGTTCTACTTTTGCTTTTAGATTTACATCGAAGGACTGTTTTAAGGCAATTCCGCCCAATGGAATTGGAACACCAGTGGTGTTTTCCCAATGATCGCCTAGGTCCTTGATTTTAACCAAGCCCTTTTCTTGATAGGTGAATCTATTCTCGTGAATAATCACCCCAAGATCCACCCTGTCATCCAACACTGCGCCCTCAATATCTGAGAAGAGCAGCAATGTTTTTTCCTTAATACTTGGATAAGCAAAGTCTAATAAAAAATTAGCGGTTGTCCACTCGCCAGGAATAGCCACGGAGGCATGTTTTATTTCCTCCTTTGTCAGTTGTCTTTTTGCAATAAGTAACGGCCCGCAGTTATTTCCCAGAGCAGCACCAGCTTTTAGCAACTGGTATTCTTTCTGCAAATGATATAGCGCATGAAAACTAAGCTTAGTAATATCATACCTTACCTCCTTCGCAGCTTGATTTAATTGGGAAACATCTCCTAGTATTAGATCGAATTCCAATCCTTCTGTATCTACCTTCCCATGAATCATGGCGTAGAAAATGAAAGTGTCATTGGGACAAGGGGAGTAAGCCAGACTAAGTCTCATGGTTTAAGTATTTTAGCGCCATAAAGAAAAGCAACTTGCGACAATTAATAGATTTTGTGTACACTGCACTTCATCAAAGAAACAACGCCAGTTAATCATAAGTTGCTAAAGTAGTATTATAAGGTAAAAAATCGATTCACTAACAAATGCGAAGCTTTCCAAGTTTACATACAGGATCCGGCGAAAAAAGCCAGCAATGGCTGATGCGACTGATATGGATAGCTGCCATGTTTGTTATGCTTGGAAGGGGCCTACAATGCTTGTTTAAAGAAGTTCCGCTTAGAGCCCTGATTTGGGATGAAGCATGGATGGGTGGAATTGTAAGATTATTTGGGTGGACTTGGGATAGTTTTATTACCTCTTTAGCAGTAGATCATTATATCCAAATTTTTGGTGTCTGGTTTGGATTCTTTTTCCTATTCGCTTTTTTAGTAACCCTTGGTTGGCGAATGGTTTCACATTGGTTACGCCAAATAACTTGGGCTGGAGTCTGGATGTTGTTGGTCTTTATTGCTTTTTTATATGCCAAAGAAAAATTCTTTTCGCTAGGACAATTTTTTGAATACAGCTTACAGTTTGGAACGCCATTCTTGCTTTGGATTTCTTTTAGAAGTAAAGGTCTAAATAAGCATTTTGTTTTGGGGGTGAAAATATTGATTGCACTCACTTTCTTTTGTCATGGACTATACGCCGTTGGCTATTATCCACGTCCAGGACATTTTGTTCAAATGTGCATCCATTTCTTTGGGATGAGCGAAGATGGCGCGCACACATTTCTTTGGATAGCAGGAATACTGGACTTCATTGCTGCCATTTTTATTTTCTTGCCACGACCCTTTGTTCAAATCGGATTAGTTTATTGTATTGTTTGGGGATTCATGACCGCTGCAGCAAGAGTGGGGGCCAACATATATGATAATTCATTTGCGGAAACATTGTTCTTGTATGGTCCGGAATTTCTTTTTAGGGTTTGCCACTTCCTAGTGCCATTGGGCTTATATCTTCATCTCAGGAAAAATAATGTGATCCCCGAATCTGATATTTTGAAAGTCTGATTTATTAGCTGGTAGAAAGGGATAAATCAATCAACTTTTCCATATTCTCCTTCAACACATAATGCCGAATTATTCTAGCCACTTCTGGATTGTGTGGATAGTACTTAATGCAGTCTTTGAGTTGTTCCACATCCCCGGTTAAGTCTTCCCGATCCATAAAACCAAATCCCCGATAAATGCCATCTTCTACCAAAATCACACTACACTCTTTATCCGTTTTTCCAGTGTCTATAATGATAAAATCTTCAGGGAATTCTTTCCCCAAATTGCCCGCAGCTTCTTCTACACGTTCGTTATAATGATCTGCATTTTCTTCTCCAATGCAAGCCCCTTTACATTTTTGAATATGATAATTAAAACAGGGCTTCGAAATGGTTTCTAGATTACAAAGTAGTTTGCAGAGTTCATAATTTTCTACCATTCCCGCCACCGCTGATTTGGCAGCACCTAGGCTAGGGTAGGCGTGAAGTACACGCATTGTTTTTTGTTCCTTCAAAGAGGACTTGCGAACATCCAATCGTCTATATCCATTTTCATCTTCATAAGCATATATCACATAAGGAAAGGACTTGGCCCGTTGTGCTCGATTGATGTGTGGATGCTGCTCTTTTATTTCAAAACTTTCTAATAAAAGTGCGACCAATTCAGAGCCCGTTACTTCATGGCTAATGTCTGCAACATATTGTACTAGCTTTTCAGCCTTTCTTGTATTTTTTGAAAAATGCGACATCACTCGCTTTTGAATATTGATACTTTTTCCAATATAAACCACCTTGCCTTCAAAGTCATGGAAATAATAAACCCCTGCAACTTCTGGTAACTCATGCAATTGATCAATATTGATTCCTTGTGGCAGTTTAGCTTCTTTGATCCCCTTATTGACTAGGAGGGTAATTTGCTCCTGATCGGCATCTTGGGCCAATACCCGCTCAAAGACATCCACAGTGGCCTCCACATCAGCCATTGCTCTATGTCGTTGGGTGACAACAATATTAAAGTGTTTAATAAGATTTCCTAAGCTATAAGATCCCAATCCCGGAAATGCTTTTCTACTTAATCTTACTGTACAAAGTTGCCTTTTCGTAAAGGTGTATCCAAGCCTAGAGAATTCTTCTTTTATAAAGCCATAATCAAATCGCACATTATGCGCGACGAAAATAGCTCCTTCAGTAATCTCCACAATCTGTTTGGCCACTTCGTAGAACTTTGGTGCATGTTCCACCATCTCATTGGTAATCCCCGTAATTTGAATGATGTTGTAGGGGATTTGACGTTCAGGATTTATGAGTGATTCGAATCGAGCGATCTCTTTTTCTCCATCATGCAGGACACAAGCAATCTCTGTAATACGGTCCCGTCGAACCGTTCCCCCAGTGGTTTCGATATCTATGATGGCATATTTCTTTTTAATCTTACTCATGGAATTCAGTCGATTGCATAAAAAAACGCAAGGAGCAATGACATAAAGTCAAGTTCCCTGCGTTTTATGTTTTTTCCGTTGGGCTAAGACGAAAGGGTTTTCACCCTTTTATAAAATTGAGAAGCGCGAGGTCAGCCCTGTTTATGTCCGATAGAATTGGCAAATTTGCGACAGTGAGTCTTATATTTGCCGCTCTCAATATTATAAAAATCTAAGATACGATGATGTATTCAATCAACGAAATATTTCTCTCGCTTATCTTAATCATTTTGCTTGGCTGTGGAATGGAAAGTGAAGCACAACCTGAGGTCAATGTAGCTAACTCACAGAAAGCCTTGCAAGTCGGAGCAGATCAGATACCTATGCTTCTAGGTAAATTATCCGATAAAAAAGTCGGATTGATCTGTAATCAGAGCTCTTTAGTCTCCAGTTCTCATCTTATTGACACACTTCACAATAGTGGAATCAACATATTGAAAATATTTGCCCCGGAACATGGATACCGCGGAAAGGCTGAGGCTGGAGAACATGTATCCAATGATACCGATTTGAATACAGGCGCCCCAGTTTTATCGCTTTATGGAAAAAACAAAAAGCTGCCTTCCGAATATCTGGAAGGAGTGGACCAGCTCGTTTTTGATCTGCAAGATGTAGGGGCTCGATTTTATACCTATATCTCCACTTTGCATTATGTCATGGATGCAGCCGCCAAAGCTAATATCCCATTGTTGGTTTTAGATCGACCCAATCCCAATGGTCATTATATAGCAGGTCCAGTAAAGTCAGCGGAGATTAATTCTTTTGTAGCCATGCATCCTATTCCGGTGGTTCATGGCATGACCATTGGAGAATATGCTCAAATGATCAATGGGGAAGGATGGTTGACCAATGGAATAAAATGTCAATTGGAGGTTTTGTCAATGCAAAACTATTCCCACGATCTGATTTATGAATTGCCAGTCAAACCATCGCCCAATCTTCCGAATTATAAATCCATATTGGCTTATCCCTCTACTTGTTTAT
>CALGJW010000155.1 GCA_937930025.1 uncultured Saprospiraceae bacterium
TGAAGTATTAGACCTTCGAAATTGTTTGTGAAAAGGACATTGCTTCCACCTCCGAGGATCATGTGTTTTTTAGTGAGGTCTATTCCTTCTAGGTCGTTTAGGGTATTGATTTGGAGGTAATGCTTGGCCTGGGCTGATATGCCGAAGGTGTTGAATGGTTTTAAATTTTTATTTTCTTCTAGTTGCATTTTTATGTATTGCTGTTGCAATTTAGGGTTATTTTTTGATCTGGGGGCACGAAGGTACTTAGACGTGAAGAACGTGAAGAACACTAAGACGTAGGGCCACTAAGGCACTAAGGCGCAAAGTACACGAAGACGTAGGGCCACTAAGGCGCTAAGACGCAAAGTACGCAAAGACTTAGGGCCACTAAGGCACGAAGACACAAAGTACACGAAGACGTAGGGCCACTAAGGCACGAAAACGCAAAGTACACAAAGACGTAGGGCCACTAAGGCACTAAGGCGAAAAGTACGCAAAGACGTAGGGCCACTAAGGTGCTAAGATGCAAAGTACACGAAGACTTAGGGCCACGAAGGCAATAAGACGCAAAGAATGCTAAGAACACAAAGACGTAGGGCTTCTAAGACACGAAGACGCAAAGTACGCTAAGAACACAAAGACGTAGGGCCACTAAGACACGAAGGCGCTAAGAACACAAAGACAGAGGGCCACTAAGGTACGAAGACGCAAAGTACAAGAAGACGTAGGGCCACGAAGGCACGAAGACGCAAAGTACGCAAAGTGCGCAAAGTGCGCAAAGACGTAGGGCCACTAAGGCGCTAAGACACTAAGAATACGAAGACAAAAGGCCACCAAGGCACTAAGGCGCAAAGTACACGAAGATGTAGGGCCATGAAGGCGCTAAGACACTAAGAACATGAAGACATGGGAAGGTTAATCTTTTTTACTGTACTTGATCAAACTGTAGTTTTGCTAGGCCGGCATAAATTCCATTTGGATTGAGGATTAATTCTTCGTGTGTTCCGGTTTCCACAATTTTTCCTCCGTCTAGTACATAGATTCTATCTACTTCTCGGATGGTTGCTAATCGATGGGCGATGATGATGGAGCTTCTTCCGACCATTAATTTATCTAGCGCTTCTTGAACTACTTTTTCGGATTCGGCATCTAGGCTTGAGGTGGCTTCATCTAGGAGTAGGATGGCTGGATTTCTTAGGATTGCTCTGGCGATGGCGATTCGTTGGCGTTGTCCTCCAGATAGTTTTATTCCTCTTTCACCGACGATGGTTTCTAGGCCTTCGGGAAAGGAGGAAATGAATTCCCAGGAGTTGGATTGTTTGGCTGCTTGTATGATGTCTTCGTCGGAGGCACCCGGGCGGCCATAAATAATATTCTCTCGGATGGTTCCACCGAAGAGTAAAACTTCTTGGGGAACTAAGGCAAAGTTTTTTCTATAATCACTTAACTCATATTCCTGCGCATCTTTTCCATCGATGTAGATTGTCCCTTCCTTATGACCATATAGCCGCAACAATAATTGAATGATGGTGGATTTTCCTGCTCCTGAGGTTCCGACCAAGGCGATTTTTTCTCCGGGTTTTACTTCTAGGCTTACTCCTTTTAAAACTGGAATATCTTCTCTGGTTGGATAATTAAAATGCACGTTCTCGAAACGGACTGAGCCTTTGAATTTTACTTTTGGAATGACATGTCGAGAGGGAGTAAGTTCTCCTACTTCCCCTAGTATTTCGCGAATTCGTTCTGTGGCTCCGATTGCTCCTAGTAGTTGGGTGTAAAAATTTCCTAGTCCTGCGATGGCGCCACCTATGATTGCCGTGTAGGCAACGAATGCTATCAACTCTCCTGCCTTCATATCTCCATTTTGCAGCAGCATAGCAGCTTTCCAAATTATAAAAAATAAAGCACCAAAAAGAACGGTAACAATGAAAACAGAAAAGATAGCTCTTCCTGAAGCGAACTTTAAGGCAATAGCTACAACCTTTTCCATAGATTTACCATAGCGGTTAGACTCGAAATTTTCATTGGTAAATGACTTAACAACATGAATATTTTGGGTGGTCTCACTTAATATAATATTTGTTTCAGCCAATTCTTCTTGTCGTTCTTTTGAAAGTTTGCGAATATATTTTCCAAAGAAAAAAGCACCAACCACTATTACTGGAAAAGTCGCTAACATGATTAGCGTTAACTGCGGAGTAGTAATCGCTAAGAAGGCTATACCAACTACTAGAATAATAATCTGACGAAAAAATTCTGCCAAGGTGATTGAAAAAGCACTGTATAATTTTTCTACATCTGCTGTCAATCTACTGATCAATTCTCCTACTCTATTTTTTTCATAAAAAGCAATTGGTAATGTTAGCATCCTTTGATAGACGGCATTTCGAACATCCGCGATTCCTCTCTCACTAGCATGAGCAAAAAGTATGACTCTAGAATAACTTACTATTCCTTGGATCGCAAGAATTCCAAAAAGAATAAAACCCATATTTTTCAAAGTTAAATCATGCTTTGAATTTCCTTGGGCAATATCAACCATTTCACCGGCGAGATAAGGAAATACCATGAACACTAACGAGGATAGGAAAAGTAGGACCATCCCAATGATCAACTGCCATTTATAGGGTCTTACGAATTCGAAAATCTTGAGGGCATCTCGAAATTGTTCTTTGCTAACCTTTATTTTTTTCTTTTCTTCTATTTCCGACATGAATTACTTGCCTTTTAAAAATGGCAGTGCAATATTAAAGCTTGTGAGAAGAAAAAGTTGTAGGAATTAGATAAAGAATAATAAATAGTTGACAGAAAAATCAGAGTTCGCCCTTTTTGAGGTGATAACAAACTTGCCAGCATTCAGCCACTAGATTAACACCCAGGGTTAAAGCTGTAAAAAGTAGATTATCGGAGCAAAGTTGGATTTTCTTTGGAGACTGATTTACTTTGAACAATCTTTTGAAAAATAGGCTGGAATCCTTTAACAATAGGATGTGCGGCTTTCCTTCTTCAAAGGCCATTGGTATTTCCAGTTTTTCTCCAATAACAACATCTCCATTCTCAAAATTTGGATACATACTATTGCCATCGATCTCGAAAGCTTTTAAGTCTTGCATATTGCGATTATTGAAAAAGGCCTTTGGTAGGCATAGTTTAGCTAGATGTCTTTCCTCTACTGTTTGTAATCGGGCTATCGCAAAATTAGTGGCTCTGGCTTTTCTTTGGTACAAAGGAATTTCTATAAATTCTTGTTCACTATGAATTAACTGATTCTTCTGTTGTTCAAAATTTAACTTAAGCGGATACTTGTCGGGTGTCCATTCCTTTGAAACCAAGGTATTGAGGCTAATTCCCAGGACCTTATGCAATTCACACAATTGATCTAGCATAGGTGATTTCCCGCTTGCTAACTCAGCTATGATCTGAGTAGGCCAACCCAATAGATCTGTTAAATGAATGTCTTGATTCATTTTAAGAAACTGAGTAATCTGCTTGATATTCTTACTGAAATAAAGGAAATCCATATTCATAATGTTCTTTTTAAAAGCATGAATTGGAGGTGAAGTACAAATAAACAGTTTTATTTATTAATAAACAACAATTTGTTTTTTATTAACGAAAAGTTATTCCTCTTTTCTATAACAGAATAGGTCAGTATTACTACTTGCTTTTGACTTTAATACTCCTTCGATGAGGCCCTTAAATATGTAATTAAGTGAAAATAGGTGTGCACATTAGTTGTCACTAAAAACGTAGAAATTGACTTGCATACCAGTAATCGGGTATTGTCACAGATGTTCAATTCATTTACTTTTGAATATAGAAACGAACATAGAATACTTCCTACCCTACTTCCCGACTTACAATCTTACAATTAACAAACCTTCCCCCGACAGTGCCTAGGAAGTATGCCATCACTGACTAAAGCTTTTACAGCTATTGGAATTGTATTGCTATGTGCTTTACAATTACATTCACAAACTGTAACCATTCTAGAAAGTCAAACTTCACATCCATTACAAAACATGGATGCCCGTTGGGAATCTCAATGTATTCAATTAGGGTACACAACTCAAATTCAATCCTACGACTTTCTAAACAATAGTTGTCTAATCGATCTTACGGATATATTAATTGTTGCTTCTGCAATTATTGATATTGATGCCGCTCAGGTAGAAAATATTAAAACATTCGTTGAAAGCGGTGGATCACTTTATCTACAAGGTGAATATTTAGGCAGTTTTCCGGGAAATCAAATTTTTACTGAAGTCGCTTATCATTTTGGCGATAGCTTTTCATGGGGTTCTATTGAAAATGAAAACATCGGACCTTTAGGAGTCGGAAATGCATTAAATAGCAATCCAAATGTTGTAGATTCCTTAGATTATTTCTGGTATGGCATAGAAGGAAGCGGCGTAGGTCCTTTTACAACTATATTAAGTAAACCCGGAAAAGGCTATGGGTTCATTTACGAACCGGTTGGAGCATACAATGGAAAAGTAATGTGTATGTCTGATCAGGATTGGATCCGTTTAGACTTTGCACCTGGTTTTTTTGAAAACATGGCTACAGCTCTTCCAATACCTGCCAAGGTTTTTCCTACAATATTTATTAATTCAAATGATCAAAACTTCTGCGTTGGAGGAAATGCTAATTTTCAATCAGCAATCAACATGGCTCCATCCAACATTCCTGCGATTACATATCAGTGGATGGTAAATGGAACCGACTTACCTGGCGAAACAGCAAGCGAATTAAATATTACTACATTACAAGACGGAGATGTTGTTGAATGCAAAATGGAAATGACTTATGGCTGTAAAACTTATAATCATGTTTCGAATCCAATCTTAATGTCACCAATTTTTCCAATCAGTACCGCAAATATTGACCTAGAAATTATCCAAGTCAGCAGTTGCGCTGATGTAGCAAATGAATTTGAAATCAATATTGCTAATCCAGATGGTGTTCAAATAACTTCTATAGAGTGGTCTTGGAATAACATCGTATTGAATAATAGCATGAGCAATACTTTGTCGATAAATGATTTATCTGACGGAGATCAATTATCAATTAGATATTCAATAATGGATCCTTGCTATGGAGAAACATGGATTGATTCTGACGACATAACAGTAAATATTACTACGCCATTAGTTACCTCAATAAATATGCAAGCATCTGTTTTGGACTTTTGCGCAGGTGACCCAATTAATTATACTATTACTGGCGACAACTGGGGAACAAATCCAACCATAGAATGGATTGTAAATGGTCTTCCAAGTTCTGTTACTTCAACAAGTTTTGATGCTTCAGGATTGCAAGCTGGTTTGTATACACTACAAGCGAATGTACAAAGTTCAGAGACTTGTATTACTGATGCTCTAGTTCAAACTACACCGATCGTTCTTCAAATAAATCCACTACAAACATTACAAGCGACATTAAGCACAGCGAATACAAATTACTGTGCTAATGAAATGGCGACTTTTACCATTGATCCAATTTTTGTGGGAAACAATGCTGTTATAACTTGGATGATTGATGGTGTAGCCATTAGCCATCAAGGAATGGTTTACGAAACAAACACTTTAACCGACGGACAAATAGTCTCAGCAAGTATCTCTGCTAACGATGCTTGCTATACAGCTGATATGATCATATTAGATCCTATCGCTGTTTCAATTTCCGATATTGAAACACCCTACATAGTAATCGATGCTGATATCTCAAAGGTATGCCCTGGAACAGACGTAAGTCTATCCGCCAGTGGTGACTTTTGGGGCAGCACTCCTCAACTAAATTGGTATGTCAATGGAACATTGCAAAATACGCAAGGGACCAATTTCAATTACTTAATTGACGAACCAGTAACAACCATTTTTGCTCAAGTAGTTAGTGATCTAGCTTGTGTGTCAAACGTAAACGCGAATAGTGTTCCACTTATGATTGAGACAGCACCTATGGAAGTTGAATTATTAGAAATTACTGCAGAACATTGCAGTCAAAGAGATGGTGAAATAAAATTAGAAGTGAATGGAGGTTTTGGGGTTGTGGATGGTATATTTAATAGCACCAGCGAAGGGTTTACGGCAAATAGTTTAGCAGCAGGCGATCATATGTTTATAGCAGAAGATAGCCTTGGCTGTTCAGTAGAAAAAACATTAACTGTTCCTGCTGAAGCTGGACCAGCCATAGAAAATCTTTATGTGGTGCAACCAAATTGTACTGATAAAAGCTTTGGAGAAAGTATTGTTCAAATAGCCAACAGTGATGATCTTTCCATTTATTGGATGGATGAAAATCAAGTTGAATTTGCCGAAGGAAAATCTGTGAATTCTTTAACACCTGGCACGTATACTGTAGAAGTGTTGGATAACTACGGCTGTATGACGGAAGAATCATTTGAAATTGAAAGTACTCAACCGATCTTTACCATTGGTAATCAAGAAATAGAAATAGACCTTGGAGAAAGAACACTTTTGGATCCAAATGCAGTTTCTACTTCTGCCAATTTAACCTACAGTTGGTCTGGGAACGGAGAAATGGATTGCCTTGATTGCGAGACAATAACGGTAGAACCAATTGCTTCTACGCGATACGAAGTGACTATTACGAGTGAAACTGGCTGCACGACTACAACTAATTTTTTAGTTCGTGTTCGTAAAAACTTTGAAGTATATCTTCCAAATGCTTTTTCTCCGAATGGAGATGGCAGTAATGATTTGTATACTATCGGTGTTGGCAACGAAGTGGAGGCGATCAATAGTGTTTCTATTTTTAATCGTTGGGGCGCCTTGGTTTACAAGGGAGAGGATTTAGCGAAGGATCAGTCCGAGGGCTGGGATGGAATGTTTAAGGGGAAGTTGTCGGAGTCGGGGGTTTATATTGTGATGGTGGAGGTTACTTATATTGATGGGGAGAAGCAGATTTTTAATGGGGATTTGGTTATTGTTAAATAGAACGAATGTTGAATGACGAATGTTGAATGACGAATGACGAATGTCGAATGTTGAATGTCGAATGTCGAATGACGAATGTCGAATGTTGAATGACGAATGACGAATGTTGAATGTTGAATGACGAATGACGAATGTCGAATTGGAAAATCGGCGAGATGAATGACGTATGTAGAATTCGAAAATCGGCGAGACGAATATCGTAGTCGGGATGAAAAGTAAAAATTTAAATTTTGAATGTGTCGAAAAGCGTAATCATGAATTAGTTTGAATCTAAAGTGAACTAATTGAGAATAGAATCTGAATACCAAAATTTAGATGGAATTTCACCAAAAAACTCAGCCCTTATCTTTAGTCAAGGGTTCACTTAGGGGGCCGGGCGTTTCAGGGGTCGATTTTCGCTATTTTCCCAATAATCAATCTGAGGGATTCAATCCTTTCCACTAACTTGCAATCATGAATTACAAAGTAATTGTTGGGGAGCAAAGAATTAGAAAGTGGCAAGAGGAATTGGATGCCATAAGTTGGCCAGTCTTTATGCTTCAAGATAAAGTAATTCATAAATATTGGTCCAATCAATATAATTGTTTTGGAGGTTTTCAGTTTGCCTTGTTAGACGGAGAGGAAGTATTAGGGATTGGAAATTCCATTCCGATTTATTGGGGAAAAACGATTGAGGAGCTTCCGGAAGGTGGATTGGATTGGGCTGTAGAGAAAGGGAATGAGGATTATTTAAATAAGGTTATTCCCAATGCACTTGTGGGTATTCAGATATTGGTTAATCCAGTGCATCGGAATAAAGGCTTAAGCCATAAGATGTTAGACATAATGAAAGAGGTGGCTAAATCAAATGGATTAGATTATGTTTTTTTGCCGTTGAGGCCTACCTTAAAAAGTGAATATCCTTCAACTGCCATGAATGATTATATAGAATGGAAAAATGAGGAGGGTTTGCCATTTGATCCCTGGATAAGGGTACATAAAAAGGCAGGAGGTTTGGTCGTAAAGGCTTGCAACCGATCTATGGAAATAAGAGGATCAGTTTCCGATTGGGAAAACTGGACGCAAGTAAAAATCAATACTGCTGGGGAACAAATCATTGATCGTGCGTTAGCACCAATTATGATAGATTTAGCAAAAGATATCGGGACTTATATAGAACCAAATGTCTGGGTGGTCCATAAGATTTGACTTTATGTCACCTACCGTAATTACATTCATTTTTTATTTGACTAAAGACTAATAATTTGTTAAATAAAAATCATAAGTCCTTTGAAGTTTTGGATTGATTATCTTGTAGAAATGAAATCTGTTTTTCTTTTTTTCTTCTTACTACTAGTGAATAGTGCACTTGCCCAACAGGAATTACCGAATGACCTGATATCGGTATGTCGTACTTGGGGGATTTCTTTTCCAGAGCATCAAGATAAATCTATAGAAATCTTACCGGGTTCGCTTCGATTTAGTCAGCAGTTTGAGGTGGAAATATTTGATAAGCAGGACGATTATGAGGTGGTTGCCTATTTTATTCCGCATGCGAATTATGATGGAAAGGAGAATCCGGTTGTACATTCAATGATGAAGGCTTCACATTTTGCTTCGAACGAGGTAACCAGCCATGTAGCTGTTCATGCGTTGGATAGTCTCCATGTACAAAATCTTTATGGAGCGGATTGGGGTCGGGTATATTATTTTGAGCCTAAGAAGCAGTTATCAAAGTGGGCCCAATGCCAAATGGTAGCTCTAGAAAAGCAAAGGAAGGGTATTTTTTATGTGCTATATTTCTTTGACGACATTTCTGAAGATGTCGAGGAAATGATTTGGAATCCTCGCTATTTATCAGAGCATTAATTATTTTTTCTTGCCTGTTATTTCTTTACTTTGTATATCTATTTTTTCTTCGAGTCTTATTTTAAGTTTTGTATATCTTTCAATTTTTTTCTCTATCTCTTCAGGATTTTCAGCCTTACTTAATTCTTCCTGACAAGCTTTAATTTTCTCATCTACTTCCTCGAGTTGTTTCCTATTGTTTTCTAAAGATTCTGCTTCGTCCGCTTTATCGAATATTTTATCTTCTGGGGCAGTTGTGTTATCCACTTTTTTCTGTTCGGCTTTGCTTGCTTTTTTAGGGATAAAGATATTTTCACCAACTTGTCGCTGATTCATGAAAGAAGGTGAAACGATTTCGATTCCTGCCTCATGCAATGCATCCAAAACAAAAGCATTGAGTTTGGATTCGGCACTTATGATTGTTTTTACATCTTTAAGAAGGCCGAATGTTTTATATACCACTGAGAAATCTCCGAGGTCTGTAATACGTACAAATCCATCTTTTAATCCTGCCTTTTCCGTGGCGCTTATTAATGCTTTTTCTATTTTGATACGGCTAACATCATAGCCCAAAGAACATACTGCAGAAATAAAAGTACCTGAAGATCTTGTTGTTCTAACAGGGTTCGTTGCTAAATATAAATTTGGAATGGTGATAAGGTCTCGGTTTTCCGTTTGTATTTCGGTATGAAACAATCCTCGTTCCGTGACGCGACCAAAATGATCTTCGGTGTGAATAAAATCTCCGTGTCGAAAATTGTTGATTGTTCTAAGCATCACACCGGCCAAACCATTTCCCATAAATGTGGCAGAGCTCAGCGCTAAGACAGCAGAAATTACGATACCTATAAGACTGGAGATATTTCCCCTTGTGGAATCATCCATTGGTAGTGCTAAGATCATGGCTATTCCACCAATGACAACAATGGCAAACAAAACCGAGCTACGAATCACGCCCCAATCAGTTTTTCCTTTTGCCGATTTAGTCATTACCCATTGCACTAGATAATACACCGCCATGGTTATAACAATGGTAATAAATGCTTCTTTAAAGCTTAGAATTCTACCTAAAATATCTTCCATGAGTTGCGGTTTAGCTTTGAGTGATTAGCAATAATTACTACCAATCCATTGATTCAATAAAAAATTACAGGATTTTTGGTCCATTCGTGATTTCAAGAAAGATTCATTGGTAAGATTATTCATGGATATCCATGGAGTACTAGAACTTAAGGATATGAATAAAGTTAAATAAACGTATAAAAAATATTTGACTTAAACACAGAAAGAAAGAATAAAGAGGATTCTGAAATGAAGATGATAGGGATTTTTGGATGATTGGTCTGTAAAAAGTAAAAAGTCGCGTTGACTTAACGTTAACGCGACTCACTACAACAAATTATAATCCCATGAACATATCCAAATTGGTGGCGTGTACTCTTCGAAGCGTTGCTTCGTTTTCCTCGCAATACAAAGATGCGTCAACTAAAGGCTTAAAAAAAGTACAAATAAAGAGCTTTGTGAAATATTTTAAACAAAAAAAATCTAAAAAATTCCTATATTTATTAGGTTTAAATGGAATTATCGTGAAATATTAAGTGAAATAAAAATCTATAAATAAGCCCGAATTCTAATGTTTGTTAGGTAAAATGACTTCATATAAATCATCTCAAGGCTCATATTTTGGATTATGACATCTCATTCCCTATATATTTGAAACATTTTAAACCATAAGTATCCAATTGAAAAGAGTGATGGTCATCGGTTGTGGAGGATCTGGGAAGTCTACTTTCTCACAAAAACTAGCAAAACAGCTTGGCTTACCTCTTATCTCGTTGGATCAGCATTTCTTTGAACCAGGGTGGAAGGAAGTAGAACGGACTGAATGGCAAGAGATTAATAAAAGATTGGTGGCTGAACCGGAATGGATTATTGATGGAAACTATGGAAGTTCTATGGAACTGAGATTCGCGCGGGCGGATACCATCATTTTTCTATATCTCCCTACCCTAACATGTTTATCACGAGTTATAGGCAGGACTTTCAGGCATTATGGTAAAACGAGACCGGGAATGTCGGCTAATTGTCCAGAAAGAGTGAGTTTTGAATTTTGGCATTATGTACTGATGTATAATAGGACTCGGGCGCCGAAAATTTTGGAGCGATTGAAAGGGTTTGCTGGGGAGAAAGAAATTTTTGTTTTGAGGAGTCGAAAGGAGGTTGAAGGATTTTGGGGTTCTGGGTTCTGGGGACATCATTACACATAGGCTATCTTAAGACAAGGGTTCACTCGCGCGTATGCGATAAAGAGCTAAATTCCAAATCAAATCCGATTTTTCGTTGGGGAAATCTTATTTATTTAAACTGGGAATCAACTCATAGCCTATCTTTAGACAGGGCCTTACTCGCGCGCGTATAAGCATTATTCTACTGAAAAATCAAGTTTTTTCATTGGGAAATTATCGATGAAAATGGAGAATCAACTCATAGCCTATCTTAAGACAGGGCTTCACTCGCACATGCACGAACACACGCACATGCACACACACACAAAGAACCCCAAACCCTACTCCATTCATGAAACTCAATTAACCAACTTTAATGCTTTCTATTTCAGTATGAATAGTTTCTTCCTTCTCAATCTATATCTTTAGACAAGGGGTGACTCACGTACGTAAACACCCAAAAACCCCACCCAAAAACCCCACCCAAAAACGCTCCAATTTTACGCAAAACAAATGTTATATTTTTTAAAAACCACTTTTTTTAAAATTTCTTCTC
>CALGJW010000156.1 GCA_937930025.1 uncultured Saprospiraceae bacterium
TAGAACCAGTAACCCAATGGTTAGGTCCTTCGAATCGGTTGCCAAAAACACCATTTAAGGCAGCATAAGCACCAATGAGTGTTTTTTCTACTCCAGAAGGGGTCGCTAATTGAACTTCTCCTAAAGATCCAGTGGGAGCGAGCTCAAGAAATTCATCCTTACAGGAGGTGACCACGAATGTCAAAGACACCGCTACTATGGCCATTTTCTTGAGAATATTAGATAATTTCATTTTTTATAATTTTAAATATTATATGCAAATATTAATTAAAATGCTCAATTTAATTAGAATCCAACGGACACATTAAACATATAACTTGGTGTAACAGGATAATTTCCTACATCAATTCCAAAGTTAGTATCCGCCGCTCCACCAACTCCAGGATCAAGCCCTGAATACTTCGTGAAGGTTATGATATTATTGGCAGCAATTCCTACGGTTAAACTTCCGATTCCCATTTTATCAACAAGATCATTAGCTAAATCATACGTCACTCCAATTCTTTGTAATCTTAAATAGCTTCCGTCTTCCACATACCAAGAGTTTGCAGCACCAGAAGTACTTAAGGTAGAAGCAGATTCCCAAATTGGGGCAGAAGCATTATCACCCAATTCTGGTGTCCAAGATTCAAGTGCTCTTACACCCTTAGCTGAACCTTCGAATGTACCAAAGAAATCAGTATACCATTTTGACATATTAAATACCTCATTTCCAACGGATGCATACCAGTACATTTCAAGTCCAAATTGCTTGTAATCTAATTCAATAACTGCACCACCTGTGTAATCTGGTACAGGGTTTCCAATGAATGTTCTATCCGCTGGAGTAATAGCTCCATCAGGAACTCCTTCAATTACTTCGCCAGTTTCTGGATCAGTTGAATTTATATCAGCATACTTGAACCTTCCAACACCAGCACCGTCTTGAGTCGCATGAGCAGCAACATCAGCATCACTTGAGAAGTAACCTTCTACTTGGTATCCAAAAAACGAAGATAAAGGTTGCCCAACTGCGTTTCTAATTGGAGAAATACCTCTATAACTGCCACCGTCAAAGAATTCAATACCCTCTGATAATTCTATTATTTCATTCCTCAAGAATGAGTTATTCAAAGTAATAGTATACTTCAAGTCTGAAGTAATATTTCCTCTATTTACTATTTGAACATCCAAACCTTGATTTAACATTGAACCAACGTTCTGTGCCGGAGCCTCAGCAAAGTTTCCACTCACACCAGCTAAAGGAACTCGATACAATAGTTCTCTTGTATCCTTTTTCCACCAGTCTAATGCTATCTCAATTTTGTTGTTGAATAGACCTGCGTCAAAACCTATATTCAAAGATTCACTAGTTTCCCATTTTGCATCTGGGTTACCAATTCGACTAGCTGCAAATCCTTCGTCTACACCATTTGCTTGTCCGCTAATAGGGTAGAAAGTATTTCCTCTATCAGCTCTTGCCAAAGAGTATTGGTTGTTAGGATTTACGTTATTTGAGTTACCCATTTGTCCCCAACCAACACGTACTTTCATATCAGAAAGCCAGCTGATATCACTTGCAAAGTTCTCACCTGTTACTCTCCATGCTGCAGAAACTGCAGGAAAAGTTCCAAATCTTGAATTAGCTCCAAATCTTGAAGATCCATCTCTTCTCAGTACCCCTGTTAAGTAATACTTCTCTTGGAAGTTATAATCAACTTTTCCAAAAACAGAATAAAAGTTTACACCACTAAAAAGAGAAGATCCTACTTGTGGATTAGATACGGTAGATAAATTTTGGAAATCTAAATCTGTGGAGAAAGGATTAATACCTGATCCACTAAGATTTCTTCCTGCTCCAGTATTCAATGACTCAATACCTCCTAATAGCGTAACACCATGATCCCCTGCTTGAATTTTGTAAGAAGCAGTGTTGGTCCATACCCATCTAAAAATATATCCTGATCCTTCACTAAATGTATTAGAGGCTTCTGGCTCTGAATCACCAAAGTATCTAAAACCATAGTTAGTGAAGTAAAAATTATCATATTGTCCTCCAACGCTTGACTTAAGCGTAAGTCCTTCTACCGGAGTAACAGCAAGATAAACGTTTCCGAAGGCATTATAATTGAATCCTCCGTCATCTCCATTATTTCTTACCAATCTTCTAACAGGGTTACGTGGATTATTAAATCCCCCAGCTTTTGTTGAAGCGTAAGAACCAAACTCATCAAAAACAGGTATAATGGTTGGCATTCTATAGGCCGAAAGCACTTCTGATTCATCATCTGCCACACCAGCTCCTCCGCCATCACCTTGTTGTCCAGTAACGGCTCTTCTTGTAAATTGAAGATTTTGACCAACAGCTAACCATTTCGTCAAATCAAATTCTGTATTGGCTCTGAATGAGTAACGAGAGAATTCATTTTCTAAAAGAATACCTGATTGTTGTTGCATTCCTAATCCAAAGTAATAGCGTCCTCTATCTGTTCCACCTTGGAATCCAAGAGAATGTCTGTGAATTG
This sequence comes from uncultured Saprospiraceae bacterium, assembly GCA_937930025.1. Classification (GTDB taxonomy): domain Bacteria; phylum Bacteroidota; class Bacteroidia; order Chitinophagales; family Saprospiraceae; genus JABDJM01. The sequence continues at coordinate 2,505 of CALGJW010000156.1, forward strand.
GAGCATTTCGAGTTATTTCATCATACCAGTTTGTACCAGCCAAATTTGGTCTAATTAAAAATGTATTCTCAGGATCCGCTTTGAAAAGATCTTCAACTTCAGATCTGTTTACATCTCCTTCGCTCAATCCATTTTGTCCTCCTTGACCAGTTGCATGCAAATAGGCAGGTATGACTGGAGTCGCATTTGATCCATATTGTGGATGCGTATACTCAACAGCAGTTCCGTTGGCAGCAGCATTGTTTTCATATGCTCTATGAGTCCAATCTGCCATTTGCTGAGGATCCAACATTTCTGGAGATCCATTTACATTCGGATCAGTATAACCGATCAAACCGTTGTAAGTAACTTTAAGCTTTTGCTTCTTTCTGCTTCCTTGCTTTGTAGTATAAACTACAACACCGTTCGCAGCACGTGCACCATAGATAGAAGCCGCTGCCGCATCCTTAAGAACGGTAGTTGACTCAATATCGTCAGGATTAAGAAAGTCGGTAGATCCAACCGGTACTCCATCAATCACATAAAGTGGTTCGTTACCTCCGAATGCACCAAATCCACGTACACGAATTTGACTCGTAGTACCGGGTTGTCCATTTGTGATAACAGTCACACCAGCAACTCTTCCTTGAAGTTGTTGCTCTATGTTTCCTGAAGGAATAGCAGAAAGTTCTTCTGCAGAGACAGTCGAAACAGCACCCGTCGTTTGACGTTTCGTTTCAACAGCATAACCAGTAACAACTACCTCATCAATCAATAGACCTTGGCCAAGACGAATCGCTAAATTCTTCTCCGCGCCAACGGTAATTTTTTGAGGGCTGTAACCAGTATAGGAGATATCTAAGACATCCCCTTCTTTCGCATCGATGCTAAATTTTCCATCAAAATCTGTGATTGTACCAGTTGAAGTTCCAGAGATTAAGATTGTTGCACCAATTAAGGGCTCATCTGTATCTCCATCTAGTACTGTACCCGTGTATTGGGCGTAAGATGCTGACGTAAACATTAAACACAATGCAAAAAGACCTAACTGCATAAAACCAGCTAGTCTTTTTTGTAATGTTCGTTTCATACTGAATAAAGTTTAAGTTTCAGGTAAATAAATAATTCCGCTATTCAATTGAATAGAAGCTCTTTAGGTTGTGAACTAAGGCGTGATAGTCCGAAGGGAATTAAGTTCTGTATTTTGGTTAACTCACCAAATTTAGTAAAATAATTCACAAACTATACTATATAATCTTCTAGTCTTGGAGATACCTATGGCTTTTGACCTCTAAGCATTCATCAAACAAAATAGGGTTATTTACCTCTTTTCAGACTTGAAAAGACGCTTATTAAAAAGGAAAGTCTATAACTGATTGTAATTTAGACACTAAGCCTGATAATAATTGAAATGATTTGAAATGTCATTTTGCTGAATTAGACCCAAATTGGGATGAATTCAAGATTTAAACAATTATATTTTTTTTGAAAAAAAATAAAAAAAGTTGGTTGGAAAAATCTTTTATAAGCCATAAAAATGGGCTTTTCGCGAAGAGATATTGAATCTACCTAACTTCGAATTCTACATTGATAGTAACGAAAAAGCACCTTAAAGTTATATCATATTGATCAAGAAACTAAACGATTGGCGATGTCTTGCCAATGATTTTCACCAATTGGAACTCTAATCTGTCCAACACGCACTTGTTTTGTGTCCTCTAATATCTCAGAAACAGATCGCTTGTTAACTAAATAGGAATCATGTGTTAGAGTAAAGTACTTCTGATCTATGTTTTTGATCCAATGTGAAAGACTTTCTGCAGACCATAGCTTTTTCCCTTGTTTGCGATAGATAATGGACTTATCTCCAAAGGCTTGAATAAATAGGATGTTTGAAAGCGGCACAACATCGATGCTATTTTCACCAATCACTGGGATCATTGCATTTCTATAAATGAGCAAATCCTCAAAGGCTAGAACCCGGGCAGTTGAATTTCTTCGCTTTAGTAATCTTGTTTTACTTTGAAAATTAGTGTGTAAAGTATTGATATTAAGTACATTATCTATTGGCATAGCTCCTGTTGGTTTATAGAACTATCAAGGGCAAAAATCAATCCAACTTCCTGATTTTCATAGGATAGCACCTTTTCTAATACGCTTTTTTATACCTTAAGTTTGAAAGCGAATGAAATAATATAAAATGAAGAAAGCTTTTAGAAATAAGGGGGCCATCGGGGCATTACTTGATGAATACGAAAGAGCCATCTCGGAATTGATCCAACTTGTAGAATCTATCAGCCAGGATGATTTGTTGGCAATCGCTGACCCAATTACGAAGGATGAAGATTGCCGTTCGATTCAAACGGTTCTTACACATGTGGTGGGAGCTGGATTTAATTACGCTGTGGCCATTAGAAAATGGAAAGGGGAAAAGCTGAATTATTTTGAAAAACAGATTTTGACAAGTACTACTGATTATATTCTTCAATTGAATAAAATGTTTGGATTTAACGAACAACTGTTTGTTGATTACCCAGCTATTACTTTGGAAACTTATAAGGAGGATAAGAAAATACTTTCGAGATGGGGACAACGATACGATGTCGAACAATTGTTTGAACATGCCATAGTTCATATACTAAGACATCGCCGACAGATTGAAAGATTTTTATTAACCTTACATAACCAATAAAACTACATATGGAACGTCGAGTTGGCGAGCAATATAGAATTACCTCAAAGGAGATTGATCAATATGACGACCAAGGTTATTTGGTTCTAAAGAATGTTTTAACCGAAAAAGAATTGAAAAGTATTGATCCTATTTTTGATCATTTTGTGGCCGGAAATGAAAGCGAAAAAATGGGTAAAGACTTCTGTGATATGTCTCAACCTTATGGAACGCCCATTGAAGATTTTCAATTGGTTAACGCCATGCTACCAGGCAAATATATACCAAGTTTTTCAAAAAATATTTTTTATCGAATAGCAAAAAATATTGCGGATCAACTTTATAGCAATGGAAAAGCCGCCATGGATTATGAACAGTTCTTGGCGAAGAAACCCACCAAAGCCGAAGCTGAATTTTCAATGCATCAAGATTTAGGCTATTGGCCAAAAACAAAAAATACCTGGACCGCAACTTTTTCTTTGGCACTTTCTGATGCTGATGTAATTAACGGATGTCTCTATTTAATTCCTGGAAGTAATAAGGAGACTGAGTTAAGATCTCATCGGCCAAAAGAGTATGGTACGGCAACTAATGAAGCTGTTAATAGAGATGATTCGCACACTTTAATTATAGAATCAAAACCTAATGATAAAATAATTCATCTGCCCGTTAAACGAGGGGATGTGACCATCCATGATGAACGAATCGTACATGGCTCAGGTGGAAATCTTTCTCCCGATTGGCGCAAAACTTATATCATAGCTTTTAGAGATGAAAGAACTATCGCAGAGGAGCGCGCAATAGGATTTACTCATTCTCATAATGATGAGGTTGACTGGAATTCAATTATTAAATAATCAATACTATGGCGGAAAAAAAGAAAATAGATTACCCGCATGTTGAAATTCTTGATCAATATATTAAACTAATTTCTACACTGGATGGAATTGAAAAAAAAGGTAAGTCTACTCCGTATACTTCTTTGAATGGTCATATGTTTAGTTTTTTGGACAAGGAAGGAAATTTAAGTTTAAGGGTTTCTCAAAAAGATCGGGATGCATTTTTGAAAAAATACCCGGAGGCAATTTCCATTCAGCACAATACTATTATGAAAGAGTACATCTTAATCCCGGAAAGTATATTTAATAAAACTACCAACGTTAAAAAATATTTTAAAATGAGTCTTGATTATGTATCTGGATTAAAGCCAAAATAGATTTTAAAAACTAACTTGCACAAAAGAATAAACCAAGCTTGCCATATGAAATATTTTCTTTTCCCGATAGCAGTACTTTTTTTATTTGGTTGTGGTGATAATACTGCCGCCAAGTTATCTGAAAGTTCCACGGATAAATCAAAATTGACCAAACGAAATGTGGTTTTTATTTTGAGTGATGATCATCGTTATGACTTCATGGGTTTTATGGGTAAAATTCCATTCTTACAAACGCCAAATATGGATCGTATGGCAGCAGCAGGAGTTCATATGGAAAACGCCTTCGTCACGACCGCTCTTTGTTCACCAAGTCGCGCAAGTATTCTTACAGGACAATATACGCACAGGCATGGGGTAGTGGACAACCAAAGTTTGGTCCCAGAAGGCACTCAGTTTTTTCCTCAATTTTTACAAAAGAATGGATATCAAACAGGCTATGTAGGCAAGTGGCATATGGGCAGCCATAAGGATGATCCAAGACCAGGATTTGATTACTGGGCAAGTTTTAAAGGGCAAGGACATTATTGGAATTCTGTTTTTAACGTAAATGGCGTGCAAGAAAAACCTAAGGATTCAACCTACGTTTCGGAAGCAGTAACTAAATACGGAAAAGACTTTTTAGAAAATAGAGATCGCGATAAACCATTTTTTCTCTACCTCTCACACAAAGCGGTTCACGCAGAATTTAAGCCAAACACAGCGGACGTTGGAAAATTTGACAAAGCGGAGTTGGTCTATCCTCCGACTATGTATCCCCCGGGACACGCAAAGGCGACAGTATCCAAAGAAGAGTATAACTATGAAGATGTACCTCAATGGGTTAAGAAGCAAAGATATTCTTGGCATGGTGTAGAATATCTCTATCATGGAAAGATGAACTTTGATAAATTTTATCGTAGGTATTGTGAAAGTTTAATTGCGCTAGATGAAAGTATCGGAGAGATATTAGATTATTTAGAAGCGGAAAATTTAATGGAGAATACCACAGTTTTTTACATGGGTGACAATGGCTTTTCCTTCGGAGAACATGGACTGATTGACAAGCGTCAAGCGTATGAAGAATCTTGGAGAGTGCCGCTTTTAGCTATGGGTGCCGGAGTGAATAAAGAGGTGAAAAAAATCAAAGAGAATATTCAAAACATTGATATTGGACCAACCATTTTAGATATCGCTGGCATTACTCCCGATCCGCAATTCGATGGCGTTTCTTTTAAATCTTTATTGGAAGGGAAAAGTACAGCTTGGCGCGACACGATTTATTACGAGTACTTTTGGGAACGACCATTCCCTCAAACACCTACTGTTCACGCAGTAAGAACAGACCAGTATAAATATATTCGCTACCATGGAATTTGGGACTTGAATGAATTATATGACATCAAGAATGATCCAAACGAAATGCGTAATTTAATTAGAGATCCTAAGTATGCCGATGTGGCTAAGGACCTGCGGGAATCTCTTTTTAATTGGGTTGAAACAACTGATGGGCAATGTATGTATTTAAGAACTGATGGTCAACGGCCGAGATTTGACATTGAGAAAGGATTGGATTATGGAGGTACTTATTAATCAGTTATAAATTTACGTTTTGATTGAAAATTAATTATTCAACTCGAATCCAGAGACCCGTAAAGCCAATATTGACAATTGGCTACCATTCAATTGTTAATCAAAAGTTATAGACTGGTTTCGTGTTTAGATAAGACTTAACTTCGACCTAAAATAAAACCTTGGATGAAAATTCATTCCTACTTAACGTTACTTTCTATTTCCATACTTGCTAGTGCGTTTGCAGTAGTGATGACAACGAGTTGGAATATTTCCAACGACTACACAATCAAATTTTCCGGTACCTCAGCTGAAGGGACTTTTAAAGGATTAGAGGGAACAGTAATCTTCGATCCTGAAAATCTATCTGCGGCGAACATGGATGTTGAAGTCGCCACCAATACAATCTCCACAGGGAACAATACTAAAGACAAACATGCCAGAGGTTCGAGTTGGTTTGATGTCGAAAAATATCCAAGCATTAAATTTAAATCTAGCTCCTTTTCAAAGTCTGTTAGTGGATATGAAGTCATTGGAAATTTGACAATGCATGGTGTAACCAAAGAAATAAAAATTCCTTTCACCTTTTCAGAGACCAATGGAACGGGTTTATTTGAAGGAGAATTTACTGTGAGTCGAGATGCTTACGGAATTGAAGGACCTTTCCTAGCCTTTACTGTAGGGGACGAATTCAAAGTGAATCTTCGAGTCCCAGTGGAACGCAACTAATTGTAAGGATCCACTGTTTTTCCCTTAATTTTCTAACTTCACCAGAAAGAATCTATTATGTATAAATTCCTTCTCGGTTTTCTATTCCTCTTTCTTTTTCATTTCTGCGATATTACTGCTCAAAATTCTCTTGCTGAGAAATTGGGTTTTTCTGAAGACGACAAGTTACTCATCATACATGCGGATGATTTAGCTATGGCGCACAGTCAAAATTTAGGCGCTTTTCTTTCTATGCAAGCTGGGATGGTGAATTCTGCCAGTATAATGATGCCTTGCCCATGGGTTAAAGAAGTGGTTGATTTCAAGAAAGATTTTCCTGAATCGGATTTAGGTTTACATCTAACTTTGACTTCGGAATGGAAGTATATGCGATATGGTCCAGTTGCTTCAAAGGATAAAGTTCCTTCCCTTTTGGATGAAGATGGATTTTTAAGAAAAGATTGTTTGGTGTTTGGACAAAACGCAAAACCCGCAGAGGCAGAAATCGAACTACGCGCCCAGATTGATTTGGCCATTCAATTGGGACTAAAACCAACTCATATGGATACGCATATGGGATGTCTTGTCTTTTCCTCTCCGGAAATGTTCGGCATTTATTTAAAGGTTGGAAGAGACTACAAAATTCCAGTGATGGTCGATCGATTTTTCTTGCAGGCAGTTCCTGAATCGTTTAAAAAAATGATCACGGATCGAGACGTTATTATTGATAGATCCTTCACAGCTATTCCTCCGGATTTTGAAAATGGAATGGATAAATATTACGAAGATTTACTAAATAATTTACCTGCTGGAGTCAATGTGCTCAATATTCATCCAGCCTTTAACAATGCTGAAATGCAGGCTTTGACAATTGACCATCCAGATTGGGGAGCCGAATGGCGACAAGCGGATTTTGATTTTTTCACAAGTGCGAATTGCAAATCAATAATAGAAAAACAAAACATTAAATTGATTACTTGGGGGATGATTCAAACGGCTTTTTATCAATAAAATAACATACCCAAAGCAAGAACTAGTATAAGTCCAAAGGTCCCTACAAATATTCCTAAAAAATTGGCAAGTGTGAATTTGAGCAAGGTTTTGAACCAGCCTTGTTCGTAATAGCTCTTCATGGCCAAGTAGTAGTAGATAAAATAAATACTTGCAAATATTGCGGGAAACCACTCTGGCATCTTGAAAATCAATTGTATCAAGTAAATGGTAAATGCCAGCAACAAGGCAAACGAATTGAGGTGAAGAGAAAAAACGAAATGTTCTACAAAGTATCTTTTTCGACGGAGGTATAAAAAGAAGAAAAGTAGTGCGTATAACGGAGTTATGATTAGTAGGAGAATGGGCAGTTTACTACTCAGCGATGCTAACATACCGCTACCGTCAACTATAGACTTTAATAGTTGTCTGAAGAACATCTTTTTGTACCAAGGTTCATCGATAAAATATTTATCAACGATTTGCTGCGGTGTATTATCGATCAATTCAAAGGAAGAAAATTTATACTTTCCCAATGTGGTGGAATCTGATACTCCGGAACTAAATAAGCTACCATTTCCTACGGTTAGATGAAAACTTCCATCCGATTTTTTAGAGGTCGAATCAGATGGAACCTTTGAAGAGACTAAATCAAACTCATCTTTTTTTGAATTCCCAACTAGGGTCAGGGTGTCTAACCTGCGATTTAATAAATCATCACTCGAATAGGATTGAATGGAACTGCGCAAGGTGTCCCATTCTAATCTTAGTTTTTCTTCTTGTCTTATATCCTTTAATTCACTTACCAGTTCAGAATCTCCTTGAATATTGGGTTGCATAAAGGCAAAAGCAATAACAGCAATAGTTAAAAATAGCCGAATTGGTTTATAATAGCGTTTATGTGCACCAAGAAAATATTCTTTTGTCAAAAAACCAGGTTTCATCAACCCATATAAGGTCCGAAATATTTTAGCATCCAAGTTAAATGTCGAAGAAATGAACTCGGAAATGACTTCTCCAACAGAATATTTGCCATCATGATGTTTCTGGCCGCAGCTGCCACAGTAGACTTCGCCCTTCGGAATAGGGTGCTCGCAGTTTAAGCAATTTGGAGATAAGGAGACCTTGGACATTTACAGTAGATTGTTCATCTCGAAAGTTAAGCAAATAAGAATACTTTGGGCAAAAATTCGAATTTGGAACCAAATCGGACCTTTTATTGTTGTGTTTTTGGAGGCTAATTCCGACATAATTGGCCTTTCTACGGGCAATTCTTATAAATTGCTTACTTTTACACAGCAGTGCTTTTCAGCTTTAATTCGATTGGTTTTCTTGGGCTAATTTTTTAAATCTGGCGAGATAACTCGCTTATTATTAACTTAAATTAGATAAATGTCCAAATCACAGGAAACGTACAGTAAAAAAGAACGAGAAAAGAAAAGACAAAAAAGAAAGAAAGAAAAAGCTGAAAAGAGAGCTGAACGCAAAGCAAATCCAAGCGAGAAGAAGACATTTGAAGAAATGTTGATGTATGTAGATGAAGATGGAAATTTAACTCCAACTCCTCCAGATCCAGCCAAAAAGAAGAAATTCAAACTAGAAGATATTGATGTTAGTGTTCCTAAGTCAGTGGACGGACCGGCAGAATCTAGAGTTCGTACGGGTATAGTTAAGTTTTTCAATT
>CALGJW010000157.1 GCA_937930025.1 uncultured Saprospiraceae bacterium
CCTGAATGCCCTGAAGCTTTAGAAAACCTGCAGACCCCTCTGAGTCCCGCCTGTCCTCCTCCACTTGATCCGGTAAGCACATGACCGATGTCATAATTTTCTTCTCCAATAAATTCATTGAGTACCTCTTTGTTTGCATTAAGAAAAGTGGATCCGGCATAGGGGTCTGTATCTGGGTCATTAAATATGATGGCATCATTATTAGCAACGAGTTCAAATCTAATAGACAATTCAATCTCAGTAACTGCCACCAAGCGATTGATGATCGTGACAATTGCAAACAAACCATCTTGGACTGTTCCACCATGATAATTTGTGAAGGTATGATATCCCGCCACTGCCAATCGATAAGTCCTCATTTCTGTTCCTATCGCATTTTGATTTGTTTTGAGTTGTTTACTTTTCTGCCCTTTTTCAAAAATGTCATGCCCTTTTTCTTCTACCTGTTCACATGCAAAGTCTATTTGCTCTCCTTCTTTTAATTGATATTGACCAGGAAAAATACTTTGGTAGTAACGTTGGCCATCAATTTCTAATGGATCAATAAATACCGCACCGTCTACCGTTTTAATAAATCCTCTTAATCCTTTAGGAGAAAAATCAATACGCCCTTGATTTAACTTGTTGTTGACATCTTGAATTTGATAAGTTTTAATTTCCGGGAATTTTTTCGCTAAATCAGGAGCCATAACGGAAGCTTCTCGGATATTAAATGTGTGCTGCTTCCCGTTTGGCAGGGGTAAGTTTATTTGAGCATTTGATGGGGAAAAAATTGGATTCGCTTCTGAAGGTAATTGATTCAACGCAGACTGAAAGGCAGATTCATCCAATAGATACACCTCTTGCTCCAACCCATTTAAAAAGGCCTTTTTTACCGATGAAAAATGGGCATTGCTTTTTTGCCAATAATTGCTTTGGGCAAAACTAGAGAGGGAAAGAAAAACTAGAATGAAATTTAGGGCATGGCGAAGCATAGCATTGGGGATTATATGATATGTTGAATATGCTTTTAAACTGGAATTGGCTTCGAGAATACTTAAATGTAAGGAATATTTTAATAGTATTGGAATTAGACAAGCGACAATTAATCTATTGGAGAATGGTCTTACCATTTTGCCCAAGAATTAGTTGATATCGTTGGAAAAATAGTATTTTCATTGGGGGCTACGGCATCGCGAAGCGTCTTGTGACCAACGGGGGCATAAGGTCGTTCGTGATTGTTAAGCGAGTTTGTTATTTCAATTCCAAACATTCCATTTTAAGTCCAATAGCATACTTATCAATTATGGAGAGTTCTTTTGATTCAATTTTCTTTGAAAGCGATAAGGAAAGAATGTTTATTCCCGTCATAGAATCCTCTTTATATTTGGTTAAATCAAAAATTGCATAATTATCGCTATCAGATTCGCATAAGATCGAAGCAGTAGTTCCATTGCCAAATTCCAAATCTAATTTTGACTTTCCAGCTTCCGGTACACCCAAACTTGCCAATTCATTAGTTTTAAATGAATTCATAACAAAATATAAAAATATTTTATTGGATTGAAGTTTAATTTCAAAAAGCACATGTTCATCATCAAGTTGTAAACTATGTGCTTCAAAATTGGGTTTTCCTATTTTTTCAAAAAATCCACATTCAAGCAGTGATGTGATGTTGACAGCATCCCTCCAATTACATTTATTTATTTTTTCAAGTTGTGCACTAAATGCATTTGAATTAATCACTTCGTATTCAGGATCCCCAAACATCTTCGTTTTATACAAATCCTCAGCATACGGTCTTTTAAACTTATAAACCTTGCCAGCGGGAGCTGCGCTCAATATTAAAATACTATCACCCTTAACAAATTTTGTAGTATTACTTTTGTCGTCGTTTATCACTTTGTACTCACTGTCTTTAAGCATGACAGCCCAATATGGTTCTTCAAAAACAAAATGGGCATCACTTTGAAATGTAGCATTTGTTTCTATCCTCAATTTTTCAATAACAAGGGATAATTCATTGCTTATAATTTCCCTTGCTTCATTTTGCGAGAAAATATTTGAAGCCAAAAATAATAGTAAAAAAGAGTACTTCATAAGTATAATTTTATCTTTAAATTCTGTCAAATTATTTCTTGTATTTACATATCGATGATGTAGCCTGGGTCGAATTCATACTGACCATATAAGACAATTGATAACAACAGCAACAAAGTTAAAAGTGAATATTTCAATTGAATGGAGTTTTTAGTTTATAAAGGTTCTTTATTTAAAACTAAATCACAGCAGTGCCATGAGCATTGTTTAGTTAAAAATGTAATAGCCTAGGATAACAGAAAAGCCATTGTACAAAGCAACACGATCTACAAACTCAGACAAAATATCTCTGTTCATTGTGTACCTTACTTCTGCACTAATTCTATTAAATACATATCCGATACCTAACTCGGGATTAAATGAGATTCTATTATTTTCAAAGCTATTCACAAAACCCGGCACTCTCTCATATTCTAACATAGTTTGAATAGGAATGTCTATCGCCAGTAAGCATTGTAAAAAAAGATTAGATTTTTTACCAAAGAATACATTATACTTTATTCCAATTGGAAGTTCTATCGAAGTATAGTCAACAGATAAATAACCATCTGAAATGGAAAATGGTCTAATAAGCACTGATTCGTTTTTATAAGATTGAAAAGTTGGTTCTGCTATGACACTCCATTTTCTATTATTAAAGGCCAGAAAATACTCTAATGTCACCCCGATTCGAAAATCAGGTCCTTTGTCTTCTTCAACAAATTCACTACCTGTTCCAGAGAATTCAGTTTTAAGATTTCTGAAACTAATTCCCGGCTTGATTGCTAATTTCAATTCCGCTTTTTTCTTTATCCTTTTATATTCCACAAAGTTTGATTGATGGCATTCATTGTACTTAATAAACCTGAGGAGCAGCGGCTTTCTATGATAAGTGAGTTTATCCACCATGCTGGGAGTTCCACAATTTAAAGACACTAATATTTGCTGTCTGAATTGGTTGTTTACACTAACAAGATTATCCTTATTTAAAAATCTTTTATAAACCAACTGTTCAATTGCGCTGTCATCAATCTTGAAAAAATATCTGGTTAATTCTTTTTCAGTATAGTCATACAAACTTGCCTTTCCATCTATTATTACTTTCAAAAACAAGGTCTCTTCTTTAAAAATAGGCTGTTGCGTGGTTTCTAGTTTTTTAGCGAGATTACTTGAGCGGTCCATCTCCACTTTCGCTCGAACGAACCTCACATTTTTATCTCCTATTCCAAATTCTGCAATGGTATTAAGATCTCCTTCCTTGACTGCCGAAGTAGCTTCGAGTTTATATTCAATTTTATCAGGATTATGCAGCCAGTCTAAATTCTTTATTAGGCAATTGATTTTTGCTCCATCGTTAACGATGATGTAGCCAGTTTCGAATTCGGCTTGAGCGGAAAGCGAATTGGGAAATACGAGAAAGGAAAAGAGTAAAAAAATTAGGTTCTTCATTTTAGTTGGAATTATCTTTTACAATATCATTCGAGACAGTTCAAAAATTATCTTTAAATTTCAATCTCCAACAATATAGATGTTTTATGCTAATAAGCTATGTTTTTTTCCTTCATCTTCTGGTATACGCCCTCTTTTTTCATCCATTATCGAAAAATTCTGAACTCTTAGGAAGTAAAAACTTGAGAAGCAATCCTAGCTCGATCAGTAGTGTGGTTATTTTGTAAAACACTTGCACGTTTGGGTAGCCACGAAGGCACAAAGTAACAAAGTGGAATATCTTGAATGTGGAGGCGCTAAACCTGCTTAACGATAAACAAAACATTCGACTACTTTTGACCTCGCCTGGCGGCTAGACAGGCTTTTGACCTCGCCTGGCGGCCAGACAGGCTTTTGACTTTCGACTTTTTAATTTTGACTTTCTAATTTTGACCTCGCCTGGCGGCCAGACAGGCTTTCGAATCTCAATTAAAATCTAATACCGACCAATATTCCCATACTATAATCATATATATTATAGTTTTTCAGCTTAGAACCATCTATGAGCTCTTGTTCAAAATAAGAGGAAATTGTTATTCCGAAATTGGTAATAGAAAATTCATAGCCTAGTCCTAAGCGAGCCAATGCATTGTATCTATCTTCAGGTGTAAATTCAAATTTCTCTTTTAGCTTCGGCTGCTCCTTAGTGTAAGTAGTCCTCCAATAGCCTAACTGATAACTTGGGCGAATACCACCGAACAAATAAAACCCCTCGGATGGCTGCCTTATAAAAAAATTAAGCTGAAAAGGTAATTCTAAATGATTACTGTGATTTGTATCCTTTGTATAGGTTAAACCGTCTAGGATAGTTCCTTCTTTCCCGTATAGTTTCTTCCCTCCTACCCAACCTTTTTGGTTGATTCCAACACCTGTTTCAATCTGCAATTTTTTATCCGTTCTAAAAATCATTATAGCATCTGCCGAAAATCCTTTGTAGAAAGATAGCTTTTTGGGTGCCGCTACATTCGTCCGAAATTTGCTTAATTGAGGCCCTATTTGAATTTTGAAATCCATTTGTGCGGTTCCTTCGAATCGAAAGAACAGGCTGACAATAAATAGAAGAAGAAATTTAACCTTTGTCATGGTGTTGGTTTTAGCTTTATTTCTAGAAATACGACTAAACAGCATTAAAGGTTGCCTCTTTGTTGTTAAGTGGGTGAGGGAAAAAAGAGAAATATCGAGCTAAGGGAGCAATTTATTTCTACTTTTCATATTCCAAAAACACCTTCGGTACTGAAAGTCGCAAAGGACATATGAGTGTGTTACAAACATTACACATTTATGAGGCTACAGATCATGCATTCTTCAGGATTACAGACATTTCGCCCATTGGGGCTAAAACATCCAATTCAAACTTATTTACCCAAACGATTTTCGATCGCAGATTTTCAAATTCGCAATTAGAATACGTAATTCGATACTTTTGACCTTGCCTGACGGCTAGACAGGCTTTTGACTTTTTAATTTTTACTTTTGATCTCGCCTAGCGACCAGACTGACTTTCTACTTTTTAATTTTGACTTTCTAATTTTGATCTCGCCTGGCGGCTAGACAGGCTTTTGACTTTCGACTTTCGACTTTCGAATTTCGACTTTCGACTTTCGACTTTCGACTTTCGACTTTTTAATTTTGACTTTTTAATTTCGACTTTAAATCACCGAACATTCGACTCAAATTAAATTCGACCCCAGAACTTAGAATCCCGTACCTAGCGCCTAGTAAAAATCGCATTCCACCCTCCCCCAGCTACCAACTCAGCCGACAAAACATCTTTACTAGAAACTACCTTTTTCAATATCTTATAATCCCCAGCATATCGATCCGCATTCATTCCGTCCTTAAAAATTTCAATATTATACATTCCCGCACCTAAAAAGGATAAATCAATTTTCAGCTCCTGTTTACTTGCTCCACTCATCGCTCCGATATACCACTTATCTCCATTTCTTCTAGCAACCGCCAGGTATTTCCCCACCTTTGCATGCAAGACTTTTGTCTCATCCCAAACGGTAGGAATTTGCGCGATAAATGCAGTGCTCTCTTTTTCTTTCAAATAATTACTTGGATTATCACATAACATTTGAAGCGGGCTTTCGAAACAAGTATACATTCCTACTTGATGCGCTCTTGTTCCTTGGGCCATCGGTCGATTAAAACTGATCTTGAATTCGGAAGTGGAAGCATTTAGCATGGCACCGGGCGTATAATCCATTGGGCCAGCTACCATCCGAGTAAACGGAAGGGTGACATTATGGGTTGGAGTAATTAGGGCTTCCCATTTATTGTTCTCTGCACCTTTCAGTCCTTCACGAGTAATTACGTTTGGATACATTCTACGAAGTCCAGCGGGCTTATAACTACCATGAAAGTCGACGAGTAATTTTCGCTTGGCGCATTCCATGCTGATCCGTTCGTAGTACTCCACTATCTTTTGATCATCCCGCTGCATGAAGTCTATCTTTAGGCCTTTGACTCCCCACGAAGCATAGGTATCCAGGGCTTCAATTAATTGTTCATCGAGTGAACTCCAGACTAGCCAAAGGATGACATCCACATTTTTGCTTTTGCCATAAGCAATTATCTCCTTCACATCCATCTCTGGTACTATGGTCAATACCTCTCTCAATTTGTACCAGCCTTCATCTAGAATAATATATTCGAGTCCAAATTCTGAAGCGAAGTCGATGTAATATTTATAAGTTTCTGTATTTACGCCAGCTCGAAAATCTACCCCATAGATATTATTGTAGTTCCACCAATCCCAGGCTACCTTCCCTGGTTTTATCCAAGAGGCATCTTCGATTTTTGAGGGTGGCGCGAGTTGATAACTCAATTGATTAGTTATTAAATCTCCATCGTTTTTGGAGACGCAAATAATTCGCCATGGGAAAGATCTTTTTCCACTGGTCTTTGCAATGTAATCTGCAGACTTTGTAACCACAACGTCCCGTCCATCCTGAGAAAATTTTAAACTTTCAGCTTCGGCTAAGGCAAATGGAGGGAAAGTCGCATTTAGTGCATTACCTTCGCCGCCGGTCAACCACATGCCAGGATAATTGAGCAAGGCGGTCTCAGTAAACAATAATTTTATCTTATCAGAAGCTTCTACCAAAGCTGGTAAACTGCATAAATCTTTTTCGTTAAGCGTATCTAGCGCGTTGTACTCATAGATTCTTTCATTATGTGAAAAAAACTGGGTCTCCCTTGGGAAATAGACTTTGCTAGATTCTTTGAAGGAAAAATTAGCAGTCTCCGACTGAATAATCAATGGGCCGGCTATATCAGTAATAAATTGATAGGCCACTCCATTGTCATAAGCCCGAAATGAAAGCCTGTAATTTCGATCAAAAGTTAGATCAATTGCATTGTAATGATCTTTAACTTCTGCGGATTTCACTTTTACTTGCGGCTTAAGTATTTGGATTTCAGAAGTTTTATCTACACTTTTCACTTTAGCTTCCTTGCCCATCACAAACCCATCATTGGTAGTCATTGAAATTATGGAAGGCTTTAATACTTCCACGCCGTCTACGATTATAGAAAAAGAAATATCGGCTGCCACATTAATTTTTACTGCAATTGTTCCATCTGGTGAACTGATTTCATGTTGCGCAATACTTGAATTGAAAAATAGGATAATAAAAAATAAGATTTCTGAAATCCTTTTAAATCCACTCCTCATAATCATTTTGGTTTTGTTTTGAAAAAATTGGTCTATTTCGGACTTTAGTATTCGTTGAATTTCTTGCTGCGAAAGGAGGTCGTTAACTTTGCGTCTATCATACTTTATTGTTTCTTATCATTTTTTATTTTTAAAAACCTACTGCTCATCCAACCCATAAATTTCGGAAAGACCTTAGTTCCATTTATTTCATCCCTTGAATGTTTTTTGTTTTCATTCATTTCCACATACCACCATACCCTACCGCTATCATCTGTCTTTTCTCCCAATGCTCGCCCTTTGTCTCCAGCCTGAAAAGTTATATAGGAATTTCCCGCAGGTCCTTCTCCCGGAAAAAAATAATTTGTAGTGTCGATCTCTGGTGTAACTCGAAGATAATAGGAATCATTTATTATCTCAAAGTTTATTGGTTCTTTAAAAAACGTAGTAGGTGCATTTGTATCTCCATGTCTAATTTTGGTTTCGAAAAAATCGAAGGTAAGAGAATCCTTTTCTACGATTGTTTTAATTTTGTAATCTCTAATTTCATAATCACCACAACATCCAGGCAAATTTACATACATCGTAAAAATATCATCTTTATTTTGAGATACATCCTCAAGTGTCCCCCAAGTAGAAAAAGATTTAGAAAATGCACCGTTTTTAGCCAAATAAAAAACCAGCAATTTCGATTCACCACCTGTCCATCCATTATAAACAAAATCTAGGTCATTGTCTCTGTCGACATCAATTAAATGAAAATTATCAATTACCCCATCTGGTAATTCATCATTAATAAAATCAAAATGTTCAATGTTTTTTTGAATTATTTTTTTGGTTTCGGCGTTGTCCGCTTGCCTCCAAATGAACCAATGATCATTTCGTTCGTTACAACTCGCAAAAAACAACATAACAAAGATGATATATAAATACCTCACCATTTTTATTTTCAAATTTCCATTATAATTCCCTCCTGGCGGCCTGACCCATTGCTCACCATACATTCGTTTAACCGTACAGACGCGATGCATTGCGTCTCTTCTTAAATTTTACTTTTTATCACCATACATTCGATCAAAATACTCTCGACTCCAGTACCCAGCACCTACTCCCTAACCAATTGCAACGTCCTAAATTCAATCCCTTTTCCCCCTTTCAATCCAATAGCCGTCAGACTCAATTGTCCAGAGGATTTTTCTAACTCAATGACTCCCAACTCCAACGGAATAAAATCCTTCACCAAAGATTCCTCTCTAGGAAATCGATCAAATTCATCACCGTATGCTTTCGTATCATTCGAAATGAAAATTGTATTTTCAACTGATTTCGCACCATACTGCAACTTAAGTTTTCCACCAATTTGATTTAAAGGACAAGCATAGTAAGCCACCGCCTTGTATCTTCCAGGATGCCGTACTTCAACATTCCAAGTAATACTATCATTAGCCGAATTCCAATTTGTAAAATACGAACAGTTCGGCCAACGATTGGAGCGCTTAATGGCGCCGTGAGCCTGAGCATCGCGGGCGGGTAGTTGTGTAAACCTAAGGGTGGAATCTCCTATGGTAAATGGCCGTTTATCTTTAGTAGGAATTTCATTGATTACTTCTATTTTCCACTTCTCTTTGGCCGCTAATAAATTTTCATATTGAGGTATAAAAGAATCCTGAACGGGCGTAAGTTGTCCAAGATCATTTTTCAAATCGTATAAATTATTTTCATGATCTAATCGAAATCGCTGAGAGCGAATACTTGTTTTATCCTTCCAGTGATTAATGACCATATTTTTTGTTCGACGTTTACCCCAATTTCTTGAAGGCCGAAGTAACCAGTTTAAACTGATGCCATCTTTCTGCCCAATTCCCTTATCGTTTACATTAGCCAAAGACGTTATGGTTGGAAATATATCGGTTGCACTTGCAATCGCCTGAATTTTCGTATTTGCCGGAATATGATTTTTCCATTGAATAAAAAAGGGAACCTTCACTCCTCCTTCGTCGGTCTGGCCTTTGCGTCCTTTCATTCCTCCATTCCATCGATCCCCATTGGGGCCATTGTCTGAAAGATAAATCACTATAGTATTTTCTATTAGGTTTAGGTCCCTCAATTTTTTCATCATCCTTCCTACATTCCAATCGATGTTTTCACAAAGGGCATATGCTGCTTTTGTATGTTCAATTTTCTCCTTGGCTTTTTGCGGATGTTCCGAATCGATATCCATGTCTTTAAACTTCTGCCACCATCGATCAGGTACAGACATCGGACTATGCGGTGTATTGTAAGGGAGGTAGAGAAAAAAGGCTTGATCTTTATTTTGCTCAATGAAGGATAAACCATGGTTGGTTAAATCATCAATGATAAACCCTTTTCCCTTTGTAAGCGCACCATTTTTTTCCAATACCGGATCAAAATAATTCCCCCAATGTCCAGAACAAAAACCATAGAATTCATCAAATCCTCTGTTCAATGGATGATAAGGTGGTTGCATACCATTATGCCATTTTCCAAATGCGGCGGTTCGATAATTATTCTGTTGTAATAGATCTGCGATGGTTGTTGCTTCAGAATCGAATCGCTCCCTACCCTCCGAAGTTCCAGTTACTCCCAAACGAGCCGCATAGATTCCAGTAAGTATTTCAGCTCGAGTAGGAGAACAAACAGGTTGTACATAAAAATTCTCAAACTGTGCTCCATTCAACGCCAATGAATCAATATTAGGAGTGGACAAATAAGGATTTCCGTGGAGACTTAGATCGCCCCAACCTTGATCATCTGTGAGTATGAGAATGACATTGGGATGTTGCTTTTCTTCAACTTGGGGGCCATTTTGACAGGTAACAAATAGAAAAGAAAAAGACAGCAACTTAAGGATTGAATTCATTCGGCAAGTATTGTAAATTACTTCACAGCAAAATACAAAATTTAGCCAAGGCTATTGCTTCGATTATTTTTATAAAAATTGAAATTTTATTACAATCTCCGAATGGAGCCCGATCAACCGTTCTTTGCTCAATAATCCCTTCAATGGGGCCTGACTCATTATCACACTATTCATTCGACTCACCGAACATTCGACCACTTTTGATCTCGCCTGGCGGCCAGACAGGCTTTATGATTTAGACTTTTAAATTTTGACTTTGCCTCACCGCTCATTCGACTCAAAATATTTTCGCCCCAAGAACCTAGCGACCAGCACTTAGCCTACTCACCGAAAATTCGTCTACACATCAAATTCAAACTCCACAATCGCACCATCCGGCAAATCTTTCACCTGTTCGTGAATCTTACCGCAATATTCAAAATGGGAAGCCGCATCTGTTAATTCAAAATTATCAGTAATGTATTGACCTCCGATGATCGGAGGTAAGATGTAACTATAAAGATAGCCTTCCATCAGTTGCATACCTGTTGTTTTGAGTTCAGAAATCAAATCGAACATAAACCAGTCGTCCGCGATTTTGGGATCATTCATCTTTACGATAAATTCATTTTCCGAAGCAGCCACTTTAGTGAGTTTCCCCATTCCGGTATTCAACCAATATACCTCATCAGTTTTGTCCTTCAAAAACATATCTCCTACACTGGATACCAAAATAGGCTCAAGGGTATTGGGCAACAGCCAGCTCCAAGCCTCTGTTAGTCGCTTCGGATTGACTTCCGAAATATCTACCGTGATGTCGTCCCAACTAAGCTCCATGTCTTGAAAACATTAGGTTTTTTTAGCTAACTATTAGATTATCAAAGGAATATAGTTCAAAAGCCCTGCCAATTCGTAAAAAGCCATCATATGTATAGAGCGTCGCCTAGCGGCTAATCTTATATGCTCAA
This sequence comes from uncultured Saprospiraceae bacterium, assembly GCA_937930025.1. Lineage (GTDB taxonomy): Bacteria > Bacteroidota > Bacteroidia > Chitinophagales > Saprospiraceae > JABDJM01. The sequence continues at coordinate 11,036 of CALGJW010000157.1, forward strand.
AAGCTACTAGCGAATCCCTATCTTGGCGGCTAATCAAAATTCTAATGTTGAAACGAGTTGTCATTACTGGTCTGGGAGTTGTTGCACCCAATGGTGTAGGGATTGAGGAGTTCGAAAGGGCAATTAAAAACGGTGTTTCAGGCATTCGTTATTTCGAAGAATTGGCCGAAAAAAAATTCTCTTGTTGTGTTGGTGGTCAGCCAGAAGTATCTGAAGAAAAAATGTTGGAATATTTTTCACCATTACAACTTCGAAATTTCACAAGTTGGGGAATTCTCTACGGGGTAATGGCTGGTATGGACGCTTGGCAGGATGCCGGATTGCCTATAGATGCGACCGAAGTTGATGAGGATGCCGCCTGTATTTTTGGCACTGGTATTTCTGGGGTAGAAAAAATGGCCGAAGTCACCCTCAAAGTAAACGCTGGAAATGTCCGCCGCTTGGGGTCCACAACTGTTTTACAAACGATGACTTCCGGCGTTTCGGCTTATCTCAATGCAAATATTGGTTTTGGTAATCAGGTAACAACCAATTCCTCCGCTTGTACAACAGGAACAGAATCCTTAATCATGGCTTTCGATAGAATTCGATTAGGAAAAGCTAAGCGGGTTTTGGTTGGTGGCTGTAGCGATCATGGACCATATATATGGGGACCATTCGACGCTATGAAAGTGATGAATTTCAAATCGAATGAAGCACCTGAAAAAGCTTCACGTCCTATGAGCGCAACTGCTGCTGGTTTTGTACCAGGAAGTGGTGCTGGCGCCATGGTGGTCGAAAGTCTGGAGTCAGCTATGGAACGTGGAGCAACCATCTATGCTGAAGTGATCGGCACTGCCATCAACTCTGGCGGCCAACGGAATGGTGGAACCATGACTGCACCAAATGCAACGGCTGTTCAACGTTGTATTCGAACAGCGGTCAAGGAGGCGGGCGTAGAGTCAAAAGAGATTGACTTAATAAACGGGCATCTGACTGCCACTGTCAAAGATCCAATGGAAGTTGAAAACTGGGCTTTAGCTTTAGAACGAAACGGAAAAGACTTTCCTTATATTCATAGCTTGAAGTCAATGATTGGTCATTGCATTGGTGCAGCCGGCTCAATCGAATGTGTCTCAGCTATTCTGGCGATAAAGGGAGATTATGTTTTTCCATCAATCAATTGCGAAGACTTACATCCGCAGATCAATGAAATTGTAGCCAAAGAAAGAATACCATCAGCTTTAGTTGAACAAGCGGGCATCAACATTGTTGCTAAAGCAGGTTTCGGTTTTGGTGATGTAAATGCCTGCGTGCTGTTCAAAAAATACAATAAGGAATGAGTACGCCTGCGTGCTGTTCAAAAAATACAATAAGGAATGAGTACGCCTTCGTGCTGTTCAAAAAATACAATAAGGAATGAGTACGCCTGCGTACTTTTCAAAAAATACAATAAGGAATGAGTACGCCTAAGTACTGTTCAAAAGATACAGTTAGGAATTAGTACGCTTGCGTACTGTTCAAAAGATACAGTTAGGAATTAGTACACTTGCGTACTGTTCAAAAAATACAATAAGGAATGAGTGCGCCTGCGTACTGTTCAAAAGATACAGTTAGGAATGAGTACCATTGCGTACTTTTCAAAAATATTCAAATGAGTGATAAAGAATTAATAGAATTATTAAAGAAAATTGTAAAACCCTATATTCAAAACGAGGAAGGATTTGCACAATTGTCGGAATCAACCCATCTAATAGATGACTTAAAAATAAATTCTGCCAACTTAGTAGATGTTGTTTTGGATATCGAGGATGCCTTTGACATTGAGATAGAAGATGATGCCTTCGAAAATATGCTTACTGTCAAAGCCGCCATGGCAGTTATTACCGAAAAAGTCGCGGCAAAATGATTGGAAACGACATCGTAGACTTATCCCTCGCAAAGGTTCAAAGTAATTGGAGACGAAAAGGTTTTCTTCAAAAAATATTTTCGGAAAAGGAGCAATCATTTTTACTTCAAAAAAAGGAATCCGAACGAGAACTATTTGTCTGGTTACTCTGGAGTATGAAAGAAGCTGCCTATAAAATTGTATCCCGTCAGGAGCAACGTAGATTTTACAGGCCTGCTGCTTTTGTTTGTAAGGTTATGGAAAAAACAATGGGGTCCATCTCAGGAACCGTAACCTATGCCGAGGAATCAATTGCAACGGAAAGTCTTTTAAAGACTGGTTTTATATATACTGTTGCTAAAAATAATGAGGAATCCCTTTCTCTAAATCTGCCAGATCAAATTCTTAAGCTTAGCATAAGTAAAAACCTGAATTACAATCATTTACACGAACACACCCTTGCACAGTACGCGAAGTGTAAAAATGAAAAAATCGCAGGGTTGAGTATACAAAAATGCCAATTGAACATACCCTTTATTTTCAACCAACAAACCACTGAAAGGACAGCTATTAGTTTGAGTCATCATGGGACTTACGCTGGTTTTGTTTTTAACTAATACAATATGATTCAAGAATTCATAGCATTCGCAAAGCAAAAATTCAACGTCGATAAGCGACTCATACTACTCTACTGCATCGTCTATTTCCTTTGGGGATTGGGAATGAATAAATTTGGAGCCATTGTAGAGATTGCAAAATTCACTTATTGGTGGCAAGTAATAACATGCTATATAGTGTACATGGTGCCGATTTCTTTGCTGCTTCGCAGGCTACCCTTCCATGCGCAATATGCATATGGTTTAGTAGCCATGGGTCTACTAGAATTCGGCGGATACGCCCTGCAATCTTCCTATGCTTATCCGGGAAACTTGATTGATCAATTGTTTCAAGAAAGAAATTTTGCATTAGGAATGGCTATGTTTTTTGCGCTTTATTTTCCTTTGGGAAATTGGGGCGTTGGAAAATTGTATGGTTTGGTTTTTAAGAACACTATTGAACAAAAGTAAAGGGCTTTTCAAAAAAAAGGGCCGCTAGTAACTAGCAGCCCTTTACTAAAGCATGTTTGTGTAAACACGGAATTGGGTCTAAACTTTTTATATCTTAATCTATTTTCAATATTTTTTGAGTGAATTCCATCCCGACTTCTTTGCTGCGCAAAAAGTAAGTTCCGGAGGGTAAGTCCGATAGATCGAATGAGGTATTTATTAGACCTACATTTGCCAAAACTTTTTTAGACATAACAATTTTTCCATTGAGGTTTACCACTTCAAAAACCGGATCCTTTATTTGTGTCGAGCAAACGATGGTTATTTCGCCTCCTTTTTCCTGATAGACAGGATTCGGAAATACTTTTATTTCTTGGTTTTCTAAGAAACAATTATTTGAAATTTGAATTACTCTGGAGTAAGAATATTTTGAATCAATATCTAAAGACTTTAATCGATAGTAATAGTTACCAGGAAGAGGATTATCTGCATAGAAATAAGTATTCCCTTGATCATTCAGCATAGTTTGAATTGAATGTATTCGAGAAAATGAATTTCCATCACTGCTTCTCTCAATCTCAAAATGACTGGCATTAATCTCTGATTCGGTTTTCCAAAAAAGCTGAACTTCACAGTTGTCACTTTTAGCTTCGAACTTGCTTAATTCAACTGGTAAAACTGAAGACATTTCCAGAACGGCAGTTCCTCCAGAGAATCCAGGTAGTCCGGTAAAAGAAATATAATTTTTCCCATTACCAGCATCCATTCCAGCAGTTCCATCGGTGCTAGCCATTCCATTATTTTCATCCACCATAACATTGGCAAATGAAGTTATATCCTCCATATTAGTTATACTATCTGCAGCAATATCTGAAGGGTTAAAACTTACAGCACCACCCTGGTCAGCTTTAAACCATTTTAAGGTTCTGGAATTATAGGTTCCGGAAACAGCGTCAGCAGCAGCATCCAAATCCATCATTTCCTGTGGGTCAAAATAAAACTTAACATCATAAGTGGCGCCAGTCTCCGGTGTTCCTTTAAATACGACGTGCCAGTCTCTAGCTAAAACAAAATTTGCATCAGCTCCATTTCCTATCTGTCGTCCAGCAGGATTAGCGTCTAGTCTAATTTCGATATAATCCACCAATTCATCAATGGGAATTATTCCAGGATTTAAATCATTATACTTAACTGCGAATAAGTAATTTGTTGGTTCTAACGGATTAAAATAATAGTACCAACCATCTCTTACGCAATAAGTGGTAGCACGCAGCTCACCGGTTGCAGCATTTAATTCATGCATCTCGGTAACTTTGTTGTAAGCATATTGCTGAGTAGATCCACCCATTTCAGTCAATCCATAGTATACAAATGGAACGCCGCAATCAATGAGCTGATCTCGATAATCAGGTTGATTCGAATCATTTCCTCCATTTTCAGGAAGTAAAACTAGAAGATTGTCTGTGAATACAGTTCCCGCTAAGCTACCATTATTTCCATCCATATCGTCTGCGGGATCATCCTCCCAATTGACATTTCCAGCGTTGCTATCATTCGCATCATAGACGTCTAGTAGCCCATCACCATCGGAATCAAGATTATCGTTAGTTGTTAAATTATCTGGTCTAGAATCACCATCATAAAGATGATCCCAAGCCTCTTGCCAGTCGGGAATATTATCGTTATCACTATCTGAATCTAAATAATCTGGATTATCCATTCCGTCATGATTATTAGGATTAATTCCATTTATTGTTGCTGAATACTGGGCATCGTAAGCATCATCGATCCCATCTCCGTCAGATTCTAAGTTTTCTGGAAATACATATCCCAATGTAGTTTGTGCTTCATAATTATCATAAATTCCATCATTGTCTGAATCCACATCCAAAAAATCTGGTACATCGTCTTCATCAGAATCACCAATTCCAGAAGAAGTCATGTACTCAGGTCTGCTATCCACATCACCAGCGTCATCTTCTTCTACTGTAAAGTAAGGCGTACCTCCATCTCCTGCATCAAGGCTATTACTATATCCATTGTCGCCAACGGCGTCAGCGATCATTCCATCATTATTTGCATCCATACCTCCGGCCTCAATGATGTCTAATATTCCATCATTGTCCGCATCCAAATCTACATAAGGCGGTAAATTATCTCCGTCATTATCGCAATCAGTACATCGTGCTGTGGGTGTTCCATCACCACTATCTACACCAGTCTTGAAATGCGGTGTTCCTTCATTACTTCCGGCATTGGAGGCATTTGATGGATCATATGTATTTACATAACCATCGCTATCGCTATCAGTCAAATCATCAACCAATCCATCCCCTTCTATATCTACTCCTTCAGATTCTATCAAGTCAGGAATTCCGTCATTATCTGAATCTAAGTCTAAGAAATTTGGTAAATCATCTTCGTCAGTATCAAGAACTGCAAGTGCTGTTCCTTCGTTTACGCCGGGGTTTAATCCATTGACCGGATCGTAGGTATCTGCCCATCCATCGTTATCACTATCAGTGGGAGAATCAACGAGTCCATCCCCATTGATGTCTGTTCCTCCTGCTTCTATCAAGTCAGGAATTCCATCGTTATCTGCATCCAAATCTACATAATCATAGTATCCATCCTGAT
>CALGJW010000158.1 GCA_937930025.1 uncultured Saprospiraceae bacterium
AATAAATCCACCAAGTGCTACGAATCCATTTACGATAGCGAATTATGATCCAAGTTTATTGGAGATTAAATTTACAAATCCTGCTTCAACAAGTACTGCTTTTAATTATACAACTACTGATGCTGCGGATGAAACTTCACCGGAGGCTACTTATACTTTAAACTATGCTGCTGTAGAAAAAGGAAGCTTATCTGGAACAGTGTTCAATGATGCAGATGGATTGGTAAATAGTACAGTTGATGGAACTGCATTTGACGATCCTGATGGATCGCAATTATATGCAACAATTTATGAAACTGGAACTACTACTGTTTTAGCAAGTCAAGCTATTGCTGCTGATGGTACTTATTTGTTTGACAACTTGGTACCAAATACAGATTACAATGTTATCATAAGCACAATTACTGGAACACCTGGTTCAGCCATACCTACGATTGCCATACCTACTGATTGGATGCACACAGGAGATAATTTAGGAACAGGTGCAGGAAATGATGGGACTCCAGATGGAAGTCAAGTAACTTTATCTGTGGGAACAACAGAATTGCCAAATGTAAATTTCGGAATTCAAAAATTACCTACAGCAGATGATTATACGTATACCATTCCAGATCCAATTTTGAATTCATTCATGGAAATAGGTGTAGGAGCTAAGTCTGGATTGAGCGGGGATGATTTTGAGGATGGAGCTTTTAATGATGGTGAAAAATTTGGGATTACAAGTTTGCCAACCAATGGCAATGAATTATATTACATGGGTACGCAAATTACAGTTGGAGACGATGGAATCAATCCTCCTTCACCAAGTAACCCGTTTACTATTCCTGTCTATAATCAGGCGTTTTTACAAATGAAATTCACAGGAAACGGATCTACTACCACTTCATTTGACTATGTAACTATAGATGCAGCTGGAGAAATGCCAACAACTCCTGCTACTTATACGATGAATTATTCAGCTGTAGTTTCAGGAAGTTTATCTGGAACAGTTTTCAATGATGCGGATGGATTGACAGATAGTACAGTAGATGGAATTGGAATTGATGATCCAGAAACAACACAATTGTATGCAACATTATTTGATGCCACTTCGGATGAAGTATTAGCATCGATACCAGTAGCAGCGGATGGAACTTTCCTTTTCACTGAGCTTACTCCGGATTCAAATTATGGAGTTTTAATTAGTACCAATCAAGGAGTTGTAGGGCCATCGTTACCAACGATCTCTTTGCCGACTGATTGGGTCAATACAGGAGAATTTAGAGGAACAGGAACCGGGGATGACGGTATGGTAAATGGAACGCAAACTGCTCTTTCAGTAGGGACTTCATTGTTGCCAAATGTGAATTTTGGAATCAATAAGATTCCTGAAGCAGATGATTATACTTTTGGAATTGACAATCCAGTACCTGATTCTTATTTTACAATAGGTTCAGGAGCTACATCTGATCTGTCTGGAGATGACAATGAAGACGGTGTATTGGGAACTAATGACAAATTTGGGATTACAAGTTTGCCTACAAGTGGAAATGAACTATACTATAATGGTGCTAAAATTACGCTTGGTCAGGACGGTACAAATCCACCAAGTGCAACAAACCCTTTTGTAATTGACAATTATGATCCTACTTTGTTAGAAATTAAATTTTCAGGTGGTCCTCAGAGTTCTACTTCATTCGATTACGTTGCTATTGATGAGGCTGGTTTTGCAGATGCAACACCAGCAACATACGAGTTGTCATATTCTGCTCTTCCTGTGGAATGGGCGGCATTTACGGCTACTAAAAACGGAGAAAGTGCAGATATTTATTTCGCGACTTCTAGTGAAAAAGATAACAACTTGTTTTTTGTACAGAAGTCTTTGGATGGAGAAAACTTTAGAAATATTCATACCATTCTTGGACAAGGAACATCAGATTACCTAAGTGAATATTACTTTGTAGATCCAGTATTGAATCTTGGGCTTAACTACTACAGAATCGCTCAAATCGATTATGATGGTTCAATGAGTTATACGGAAGTACAAACAGTGATGTTTGATGCTACTCATAGCACAATGGTTTATCCAAATCCAGCTCCAATTAACTCAGAAGTAAAAGTAAAATATTACTCTGGAGAGGAAACTATAATTGCCACAGTTACAAATATGCTAGGAGTGGTAGTAAAATCAATTGAGTTGAACAACCCGGGTGGTTGGAATGAAACTTCCATTGAATTAAATAATCTTGCTGCAGGAACTTATGCTTTAAGAATTGGAGATCGTCAAAACGCAGTGATCTTCAACATAGCTGAATAGAATCATGGGTACCTAAAACATTAAAAGAAAGAGGGCCGATAATCTTATGATTATCGGCCCTTCTTGTTTTTCCTGAATCTTTATTTTACGATTTTATAAATCCCTTCGTATTCCAATGAGACATATAAAAAGCCGTCAGGCGCTTGATAAATATCTCTTACCCGACCTTTTTTATCAAACAATCTTTCTTGTCGAACAATCTTTCCGTCTTTAACAACGCAGCGATTCAAATATCTAAACTTTAATGATCCCACTAGAAGATCACCTTTCATGTCGCCATAATAATCTGAAGTAACGAAGTCAGTACCACAAGGAGCAATACTCGGAACCCAAAACAATAAGGGTTGTTCCATGCCTTCTTTTTTCGTGATGTCCGTAAACTTTGTGCCGTTGTAGTTAATACCATAACTGATTACAGGCCAACCGAAATTTTTTCCAGCTTCAATGATATTTACTTCATCACCACCTCTTGGTCCATGTTCCGTATCCCAAATTTTGCCCGAAGTAGGATTCAATACTAATCCTTGCGGGTTTCTATGCCCATAGGAATAGATTGCTTTTTTCGCGTTTGGGGTGTTGAAAAATGGATTGCTTTCCGGGATGCTTCCGTCATCATTAATACGATAGATCTTACCACCATCTTTTGTAATGTCCTGTGGATTGTTATCTCGATCACCTCGATCTCCAATTGAAAAATATAAATAGCCAGCTTTGTCAAAAGCGATTCTTCCTCCGAAGTGATAAGGTTTGTCTGTATCAGGCATTCCTTTGTAAAGTTGCTCGAGATCAATTAACTTATTGTCGGCTAGTTTCGCTCTATAGATGGCCGTGTTTCCTTTTTCACCATCTGCCGATATCGAAACTGCAAGGTAAATCCATCCATTCTCTTCGTAATTAGGATGAAGAACAACTTCAAAGAAACCACCTTGGCCATTTTCATAGACATTTTCAAAGTCATGAATAGTCGTTTTTTTGCCCTCCTTAAAATGAATAAGCTGACCAGCTTTTTCAGTATAAAGTAAGGAGCCATCCGGCAATTGAGCGATACCCCAAACGATTTCCACATCGTCAACAACTTTCTCCAATTTTAAGCCACCATCATGCTCTGCTACAGGAATCGGGTTTTCCGGTTGGGCCGAAGAGCAGTTGTGGAATAACAACAGCATCAAAACCCAAAACGGAGATATATTTTTTCTCATTTTAAACATTTTTGTAAATATAAAAAGTAATCTGTGGTTGAAATGATCTAATTTTGAAAAACTTTGAATATCAATTTTACATTTTAGTTTTTATTAGGTCAAAGATGTTTGATTAATTTACAATGGCAAGACTTTGAGAAATAATATCTTAATAGGCATTTTGTTGTTGGCTTCTGGATCAATTCGAGCCCAAGAGGATATTCTTTTTGAACTCCATTTTGAGCCATTGCTTCATAATACTTCCCTGCTGGTGGAAAACAATCGTGAGGAGTTTGCCTCATATGACTTGACAGTTGAAACATTGAAATTTTATCTTTCGAGTTTCGAGTTATACAATGACGGAAAACCAGTTTTCTCAACTATCCAAAATTGTTATTTACTTGACTTAGCTGATCCTGACAGTTGGAAAATTTCTTTGACTATTCCAGAAAAACTGTCTTTTGATCAGTTAAATTTCCAATTAGGTGTAGACAGTTTGACAAATGTGAGTGGAGCCATGGGCGACGATTTAGATCCAGTCAATGGGATGTATTGGACTTGGCAAAGCGGTTATATTAATTTTAAGCTAGAAGGTACTGCAACAACTTGTCCCGCTCGAAATAATCGCTTTCAATATCATATCGGTGGGTATCAGGCGCCATTTGAATCCTTGCAAACTATACAGCTTCCTGTGAATCCTAACTCAAAAATTTCTATAACTTTAAATTTAGATACTATTTTCAACGAAGTGAACCTGTCCGAAAATTATAAAATAATGAGCCCAAGTGAAAGTTCCACTATTTTTTCAAAACTATTAAAAAAAGCTTTTGTAATTAAGAGATGAAAATAAAGTTGATCATATCAATGGTTGTTTTAATTATTTGTTCTGCTTCAATGTTACAGGATAAATACGAGTTGTTGTATCCCAATTATTTTCCCTCGCCAGTTTATGATTTCGAAAAAAATGAATTGACCACTGAAAAAATAGAACTAGGTCGAGCATTATTTTACGATCCGATATTATCCAAAGACAATAGCATCTCTTGCGCAAGTTGTCATTCACCCTATAATGCATTTGCTCATACAGATCATGACCTGAGCCATGGAATAGAAGACAAAATAGGTATTCGCAATGCGCCAGCTTTATTTAATCTCGCCTGGCAAACTACCTTCATGTGGGATGGAGCCATAAATCATCTAGACATGCAAGCGCTGGCGCCTATCAGTTCCCCAACGGAGATGGGAGAAGATTTTAAAAATGTAGTAGAAAAAATAAAAAGAAAACCAATTTATCCCAAGTTGTTTTTTCAGGCTTACGGGGATAGCTTAGTTACCGGAGAGCGATTGCTTAAAGCACTTTCTCAATTTCAATTAACTCTTGTGTCGGCTGGTTCTAAGTATGATGGGGTAAAAAAAGAAACGGCTGAGTTTAGCGACCAAGAAACTGCAGGTTATATCACTTTCTTGAAGCATTGTAATGCTTGTCATCGAGAACCACTTTTTTCAACCTATCAATTCAAAAATAATGGATTGAGTATAGATTCCTCCTTGAATGATTTCGGAAAGGGAGTAATTACCCAAAAGGCTAAAGATAGCCTACTTTTTAAAATTCCTTCCCTTAGAAATTTGAGTTACACCTATCCGTACATGCACGATGGTAGGTTTCGAAAATTGAAAGAAGTGATCAACCATTATACTTCAGGAATTCAAGAAACTGCAACTTTGGATGTACGATTGAAAAATGGAATTTCCCTGACGGAAAATGAAAAGGTTGATTTATTGGCCTTCCTATTGACTTTGGATGATAAAAATTTTGTTTTCAATCCAAAAAATAAATTTCCAAAAAAAATATTACTTCCAAGCGAAGGAATTATGAATAACTAATGTCATACTATTATTGCAAAAAAAAATACGAATGAAAAAGACTAGCCTTTTTATCTTTTTGTTATCCTTTTATATGAGCGCCATGGCTCAATTGAGCCCTGCTATTACTTCATGGCTTCAGAATACCACCGAAACTGGGACCTATTATGTCCAAGGAAATTCTACAGCCATTGATAATGGAATAATTTATAACTGCCAGAAAGTAGAATACTCAGCTGACTTTGTTTATGTGACGGCAACTGGAATTCCCTCCTACCCAACAGGACCTTTTCTAGATGGGAATCCCTCACAAGCATCGAATCAAGATGCAATTTTCAAAATTCCTTTAAGCCCAGTGGCTAATCCCGGAACGCCGGATAATACAACTGGAGGAAACATCGGTGTTTTTATTAACGGAGTTGCGCTATTCGATTACAGAGATGGGGTAGCTTGGAATCCGAATACGAATGCACTTTGTGGTGGGCCGGGAAATGATCCTTGTCCAGGTGGGCCAATGGCACAAAATGATTGGAACAGAGATGCTATCCCCGCTGAGCGTGCAGGATTCGATTGTTCAAAAGCCCATCCAGCGATGGGAAATTATCACCATCATCAAAATCCCTCTGCATTCAAATTAGATCTTGAGGTGGTTTCTGACATTTGTAATTTATATGACGCAGATGGTTTATATGCTATCAATGCTTCAGAACATTCTCCATTGATCGGTTTTGCTTATGACGGATTTCCAATCTATGGCGCCTATGGTTTTAAAAACATAGATGGATCTGGAGGAGTTGCTCGAATAAAGTCTAGTTATCAATTAAAAAATATAACTACTCGTCCCAATGGACCTGATGTGGATTTAGTAGTTGGAAATCAAACGCTTTTTTTAGGATATTTCAGAGAAGATTATGAATATGTGGCACAGACTGACGAGGATTATTTGGATGAACATAATGGAAGATTTTGCGTAACGCCAGAATATCCGAATGGCACTTACGCCTATTTCGCAACTGTCGATGACAATTGGAATTCTACCTATCCATATGCAGTAGGGCCTACTTTTTACGGGAATAGAGAAAATAGAAAGGTGAATGCTGTGGATGAAGCGACCACTGTTTACGATGTGGTTTCGTCAATTTCAGCATTGGATTTTCAAAAATTGGATATCACTGTTTTCCCAAATCCAACCAGTGACCTAATTGCTATTCAGATAAATGATTTAGCAAAGGAAGAGTTTACAATTGAGTTGATTGATCTTTCAGGTAGAGTGGTGGCGGACTCAAAAATAGAGCATGGTAGTACCATTGCTTATTTTGATACACAGACGATTTACTCGGGAACATACATTGTGCGAATCGCTGCTGGGGCGTTTAGTACTACAAAGAAGGTGACTATAGTAAAATAGAAAATATTAGAAATAACGAGAGACACTGAGCTTGCCAAAATAATTTGTTGGACGCCCCGGGTAATAATACCTTGGGGCGTTTCCGCCAAAGGACCCTGCGTTAATCAATAACATAGAAGCATATTTTTCATTTAATATATTATTTAATCTTAAGGACCAAGCAATTTGCCATTTGGCAATTGGAATGATTTGCTGCAATTCTACGTCCAATAAATTATAACTATCCTGAGTGAGTACATTATCATCTCTCAAGAACATTTCTCCAACCGTTTGTTGTTGTAGCGATATATTAATCTTTAAAGGGAGTCGTAATAGTAAAGCAAGTCTATGCCGGTATTGAGGAAGTCCTGGGAGGAAATTTCCATCGTAACGTGCTCCATCGTCTTCAAATTCTACAAACTTGAATTGCTGTAGGTTCAACATCCATTGCAGGTCAAGTCTTATTTTGTTTTTGGAAAAAATTTGGTAATCTCCTTGGTGTTCTAAACCGATGGATCTACTTTTCCCTGCATTCACTCCGATAAATTCATCTAATGCAGTTCGTCTTGCGACCAAAAGATTTTTCACAGTCAAATGATAAATATTAAAAGCGAGGTTTCCTTTTTTATTTTTGAATACTTTTTTCCAGCCCAATTCGGAGTTCCAACCTTCCTCTGGAACAATGTCTGAATTGATTAATCCATCGGGTAATAAAGTCTCTTCCAAAGTGGGAGGAGAAAAACCATGACTTACATTAAGAGAAAAATGTTGTAACTCGTTGGGTTGATAACTGAGATCAAATTTTGGTGAAATAATAGTAGGGAAAGAACGATCTGAAAGAGCGGATGGATTAGGGTTTATATCATCCTCCAGAAAATACTTGCTTTGATTAACATTAAGTCCTGCTGATAAATTTATTGCATTGTTGATTTGATAGCCAGCTTGAATAAAAGTATTCAGTACTATTTTATTTTCAACATAAGCGCTAAAGGCTGCTCCTGGTTTAGAAGCAAAATCAGAGAAGGGTTCTTCAATCTCAGTTTCATAAAGAATCCAATCTCTATCATCTCTGTGGAATTCTATTCCTCCCAACCAATTCAGTTTTTTTGAATCATTTTTATTCTTCCAAGTTGCTCTTCCACCCAAGCTATGGTTAGAATTAAATATTGAGTTAAAAGGTCGAATTTCAGTTTCATTAAAGTGTTTGTAAAATATTGCGATTTGTTGGTCAAAATATTTAAAATTTGTTTTCAAATTCAAACCGACCAAGTATTGCTTAGAATCTTCAAAGCCATTGGACTGGTCCCAAGTAAATGCAGCTTTTTCAGGATTTGATAAATTATTAGATTCATTCAATGAAGAAGGAATTTGTGCTTTTAAATTGGTTTGGGAATAAAGAATTTCCAAATTACTTTTTTGGCCTAGTTGCTGACTCGCAAGAATATTGAAATTTGTTCGCTCAAAAATATTATTGTCGCGATAACCCTCGTTTTGATCTTGGTCAAAAGCAAAATAAATCTTGTTTTTGTCGCCTCCACGTTGCGCTCGAAATCCATTATGTAGGCCGCCATAACTTCCTACTCCACCTGTAAGAACAACTTTAGTCAATCCAACAGGAGCATCAATAGGATTCAAAATTATTGTGCCTCCAAGTCCTGCTCCGTACTGATTGCCACTTGGCCCTCGAATCACTTCAATCGACTCCAAATTTTCCAGCGTAATATTTTCTACACTCGATTCCCCTGAGCCATTGGTCAAAGGAATGTTCCCGTAGTAAGCGCGAATTTTTGCGGTGCCAAAAAGATTGCGACTGCCGATTCCTCTGATAGTGATTCGATTGGTGTTTAGGGTTCCAGCATGCATGAAAACCCCTGGGGCTTGATTTAGTACCGTACCGTAATCCAAATGATCACTAAGTTGAATATCTTTTTTATCGATTCTGGAAACGGCTGAAGTGGTGATTAATAGAGCCTGGGCTCTATGATTTCCAAGTACAACAGCTTCGCTGAGTAAGTAATCTGATGGAACTAATCGAATCGTAGGATCTTGGATGCCAACAGCCATTCTTTGCGCTACGTATCCCAATACCTGAATGATCAGACTATCTTGGACGACCAATTCAAATTTTCCATATTGATCAGAAAGGGTAGAGTTGGAATCTGGCAGGCTGATTAGGAGCGCATTAGGGACTGGCTCTAAATTGCTGTCATCGAGAAGTACTCCTGAGGCTAGCTTTTGCGAATAAGCATTGGTAAGAAATGAGCCAAAGAAAATAGCAAGGAACCAATATTTCATCATAGCCCAAAAATAGGAATTAGAATTGACGTTACTAATCCTATTGCGTCTTCACAAATTTTTCCATTATTGTCTTATCTCCAATTGTGATTTCAAGGAAATATACTCCTTGTAATAATTTTGATATATCGAATTGAGTTGAAGTTCCAAATTTTTCAGTAATGACTTCAAATTTTCTACCCACCGTATTGTAAATTACAAATGCATGTTGCGAGGATTCAGGATGCTTCAAATTTAGCATACCGCTGCTTGGATTTGGAAACAAACTAAATTTCCTTAATGATAAATCTGAATTATTTGATACAGTTATACAGGATGTTGGCCGCACTTCCCATTCATAAAAATAGTAGTAATTGTTATCATTGCCAGTATGTCCATGAATGGATATCAAATCATTCAAAACATACGGATACTCATTATGCGTATCGATTCGAAGAAATCGCTCGGACGCAAGACCTAATTGGAAATTTTGACCAATAGGAACAAAAAAATTGAGTTCAACACGATGTTCTCCTTCTGGGATGTTGACAATTTTAGATTCTAGAACATCACCTGCTTCGTTAGTTAAAACTATAGTTCGTGGTTGCTCTTTCTGGCTATAGACTTTGACACTAGAAATAATTAAATCATCATAGGAGTCAAAGATCAATTTTCGATTTAATCCTTCGTTATAAGAACCAGATCCAGAATTTACCCCTCCAACGATTTGATGGGCTGGAGTGTCCCCATCTCCGATCTTTATAAGTTCAGTTTTTGAAATTTGGTTTTCGCCAAAATCATTTGTTACTTTTAAACTAACTGAATAATCTCCTTCGGATTCATAATAGTGCAAAGGTGATTGTTCAATTGAAGTATTTCCATCTCCAAACTCCCAAAGCCAGGAAGTTGGTCTTGGCCAAGATTGATCTTCAAATTGAACTTCCAAAGATCCACAGCCATACTGTTTGTCCACAATGAAAAATGGCTCACTGGCATAATTGACGCTAGGACATTCCTCCAATTCCTCAAGTCCAAAAGCAACACCCTGACTTCGAATTCCATTTATTTTTTCAATTTTTCTGTCTTGACAAATTTTTAAAATGGTAGGATAGGAGTTGATTTTATAAATTTCTGCCATCATGGAATGTTCTAGAATTGGATAGGATGCTCCATTTGTCCAGTTTCCTTCTGTATTATTTCCAATGCCATATATTGCATCTGTATCTGTACTTAAATAACTCTCAATCATTAATATTACGGCTTCGTCAGTTCCGGCTGGACCCACCTCCAGATATAATTCTTCCAATATTTTGGTATTGTGCCAATTCCAACAAGGGACGCAACCCGTAAAGAAAAAATCTACGATAACATCTTTGCCTGAGGCTAAAATATCATAGAGATTATGTTCTTCTCCATTCAGATCAACACCTGTAAAATTCGGCGCAATGGTTCCATCTGGCAACTGCGAAAACGAGTTGATTGAAATCAATAGGCAGAAAAGTACTATTAGTTTTCTTAGCATTGCTTTATGGTTCGTTGAATTTACTTTCTCAAATATTACTGGCACCAAGTTTTATTTCCTCGACTACTTCGGGGTTTAGTAGGGTGGATACATCCCCAAGATTACCAGTATCTTTTGAAGCAATCTTCCTTAAAATTCTCCGCATGATTTTACCAGAACGTGTTTTTGGCAGTCCGCTAACGAATTGAATTTTATCCGGTTTTGCAATTGGACCGATTTCCTTGGTGACAGTTGCTATGATTCCTTTGCGCAATTCATCATTCAATTCGGCTCCCTGGGTAATCACATAGGCATAAATACCTTGGCCTTTTATATCATGCGGATATCCTACGACCGCAGATTCCACCACTGCTGGATTTTCGTTAATGGCATTTTCGACTTCCGCAGTTCCCATTCTATGGCCGGATACATTGATTACATCATCCACTCTTCCGATTACTCGGATGCGACCATCTTCATCGCGCCTTGCGCCATCACCAGTGAAGTACATATTTTTAAATGCGGAAAAGTAAACATTCCTGCATCTTTCATGGTCACCATAAGTCGTGCGTATCATGGAAGGCCATGGGAATTTTATACAAAGTAAACCTTCCACATCGTTGCCCTCTTTTATATTCCCATCTGTGTCAACCAATACCGGCTGAATACCGGGAATGGGGTAGGAGGCATAAGTTGGTTTACAATCTGTAATACCAGGAAGCGGGGTAATCATAATTCCTCCAGTTTCGGTTTGCCACCAGGTATCAATGATTGGTGCATTTCCTTTACCGATATGCTTATCGTACCAATGCCAAGCTTCCTCATTGATAGGTTCACCAACGGAGCCTAATAGCTTTATAGAAGAAAGATCGTATTTAGCAGGCCACTCCTCTCCTTTTGCCATCAATGCGCGTATAGCAGTTGGTGCTGTATAAAATTGATTTACTTTATGCTTCTCACAAATTTCCCAAAATCTTCCGGCGTCAGGAAATGTGGGTACTCCTTCAAACATCAGGGTGGTTGCCCCGGCTAGTAATGGTCCATAAACAATGTAGGAATGTCCAGTGATCCAGCCTATGTCTGCGGTACACCAATAAATATCTCCCTCTTTATATTGAAAAACATTTTTGAATGTGTAACAGGTGTATACCATATATCCTCCGCAGGTATGAACAACTCCTTTGGGTTTTCCAGTTGAACCGGAAGTATAAAGAATGAAAAGCATGTCTTCTGCATTCATTATTTCTGCTGGGCATTCAGTCGATTGTGTATAGACGACGTCATGCCACCATCGATCTGTGTCATCTGACCACATTAAGGTATCTCCATCTATGTCTGCGGTTTGCAAAACCATAACGTGTTCCACAGAATTACATCCAATGTCCATGGCGTCATCAACGACTTGCTTTACAGGAATTTGTTTTGTTCCGCGATAATTATAATCAGAGCAAATAATCATCTTAGCTTCTGCATCATCGACTCGGTCGGCCAAAGCTTGTGCGGAAAAACCGGCAAAAACGACGGAATGAACTGCTCCGATTCTAGCGCAGGCCAATACAGCAATTGCGAGCTCGGGTACCATTGGCATATAAAATACTACTCGATCTCCTTTTTTTATTCCTTTGCTTTTAAGCCCATTTGCGACCTTGCAAACTTCTTCTAACAATTGCTTATACGTAAATTTTTGTACCGGGTCTCCAGGATTATTGGGTTCCCAAAGAATCGCAACTTGATCTCCTCTTGTGGCAATATGTCTGTCGAGGCAATTTTCTGTGATATTGACTTGGCCATCTTCAAACCATCGTACATCAGGTCCATCAAAATTCCAATCGAGCACTTTAGTAAATGGTTTTTGCCATTGAAAAGTTCTGGCTTGTTCCGCCCAAAATTCCTCCGGGTTGTCCACCGATTTTTTATATACTTCTTTGTATTCTTCTAATGATTTTATCTGGTGTGTCATGACTTATTTCTTTTCTGGGTTTAAGATAGGGAAAAGTAAAAAGGAAAAAAATATTGATTTCCTCAAACTGGATAAAGAGCAGCTCATATCAGAGATAAAAAGCGGAAAATATTTTTGGAATGGCTAAAGTAAAATACATTGAAATGATAGGGTGAAAAATGGATAGGCCTTCTAAGGTCAATTTTCGCACTTGGATTATATGTTTATTATATTTTGAAGGGCTAACCCTGATCGATAATTTTTTGTCGATAGGCCATCAAGATTAATAAAAATTCATAATTTCATCTCAAACAAAACAATCTATTATGCCTACTAATTGGTACATGTTCTTAGTTTCGGCCCTTATTCCATTGGCCGTAGGATTTATTTATTATCATAAAGCTGTATTTGGCAAGGCCTGGATGAATGTCAATGGGTTTACCGATGAATCCATGGAAGGAGCAAACATGGGAGTTATTTTTGCTGCGACTTTCTTTCTAGGATGCCTTTTTTCCTTTTTCCTTTCATCCTTAGTAATTCACCAAGGAGGAGTTTTTAGCATGCTTGCACCGGAGGTTATGACTTCTGGATCCGCGGAGCAAATCTTCTTTAATGAAACCATGGCGAAATATGGACATACAGGAAGAAGCTTTTTTCATGGGGCCATTCATGGAATAATGACTAGCGTATTTTTCGTTTTACCGATCATCGCTATCAATGCACTATTTGAACGTCGAGGATGGAAATACATCTTTCTTCACTTTGGATATTGGTTGATTTGCTTGATCTTAATGGGAGGACTTATTTGTAGCACATTGAAATATGCTCCATTGAGTTAGAGATAGCCCAAAATATTAAAAATAAAGGATGGTCAGCAAACGCTAACCATCCTTTATTTTTTTCTCGAGAATTAAAGTGAAAGAAGTATTTCTAAGTTTTACTATTCCGCTTTTAGAATAAATGCGTCGGAGGCAAATCTTTTTTTAAAATCAACTAAAGTTTTATCTAGTATTTTTTTATCGCAAGGAAGAAAGACGCCTATTCTAGTTAGCCCACGAAATGGCTTTTTGAATAATTTGTAATTTTCTTTTTCCAAGGTTTGAACAAGTCTTTTGCGATTGTTATTTTGTTTGAATGCTCCTATTAATATTACGCAATCTTCTACATCCTTCGGATTGACAACCGCTGGCTTTGGTATTTCTTTAGCTTTTGGAATTGTTTTAGGAGGCACAACTTTAGCTGGAACAATTTCTTTAACTTTTTCAGCAACTTTAGACTCCAGCAAATAGTTATTAACTGTATCTTTCTTTACTTCGATTGGATCAGGTGTTTTGATCTTTGTTTTTTCTTCAATAAATCCTAAACCGCTTTGGCCCTGTTCATTTATTCGTATTGGCTTTGCCAAACTATCTATACTGTTGATTAAACTATCAGTCCTATTGTTTTCAATGAATTCTTTTTCAGATTTAATAGGCCTATCAGACGCCTCAACAGCAACAAAGGTTTTAGTTTCTTCTGGAAGTTCTATTTTTAAAGGAGCTCTACTTTGTGAATCATGTACAACTTGAGGAGCTGGAATTGGCTGATCGAAAACGCCCATTGAGTACAGGATAAAACCTGAAAAAATGGCTATGACAACCATTGCGATAATAAAGTCCGTTCTATCTTTTTCGTTGTGGAAGAATGAATTCAAAATAAGTTGGTGGTTGGTTATGTGGAAGTTAAAAAAGTTTAGAGGCGCACTTCTTAAGTGGCCTCTAAACTATATGTGTGTTTATTTATTTTTTAAGCCTGTCGAAGAAATTTTGCAATTCTTTTCCAGCTGCTTCTCTTCCTCCAAGTCCAAAGGATAATGCAAAGGCTACGGCAATAGCTCCAAGGGTTAATCCAAAAGCAAGGTTAACAATGCTTTCTGCTATTCCCATAGTATGTAATGAGAATGCTAAAAATATTCCAAGTACTGCGAATCGTATGATTGGGGCTAAAGATTTGTTACTTCCAGACACAGCTTTTACTGCAATGTTTGAAACGAAAATTCCACCCATCAATATAATCAGTCCAAAGAAAACTTTACCGCCAATGTTCATCACTGTGGTTAGAATTACTTCAACTTGTCCAAGTTCTAATTTGTTGGCTGCTGCAATAACACCTGTAATCATGATGAAGAAAAACATCACGTTTCCTACTAGCTTTGAAATAGAAGTGTCTCCAAGCATTGAACCTAAACCCAAATTTTCAGCCATAGAATCAGCTCCTAAATTCCTCAATAGATCTGAAACTATATTGGTTACATATTTTCCAATTACATAGAAAATTCCTAATAGAATAAAAGCAGCTAAGATTAAAGGAATAGAATTTAATAATGAACTTAGCATTTCTTTTGCTGGATCAGAAATAGCCGTCATATCCAACGTGTCAAAAGCCAAAATCAAAATTGGAATGAAAACTAAAATGAAAACTAGTTGGCTTACTAACTTAGCAAGGTCAAATGATTTCGTATCAAAACCCATACGGGCACTAAGCGATTCAAGACCTTCAGCTAAGAATCCTGTTGCTTGAGAAACGATTGAAGCGATCATGTAACCAGCAAAACCGATAACTCCTGCTCCTATAACTTTTGGAAGGTAGTTAACAAATTGTCCTAGCATATCTTCTAAAGGTTTCAATACACTATCAACACCTAGAAGGTTTAATACAATTAATAGGACGAAAAGCACCATTAAATAATATACTAGCTTGCCAACGAATTCGTCAATTCGCATTGGCGAATTCATCTTAGCGGCTAAACGCTCATCAATACTTGTTTTGCTCATTAGTTTGATGACCACTTTCTTTATGATTTTTGCCAACCATAGTCCAATGATCAATACCACCAATGCTCCAATAACTCCAGGTAATTGGTCGCCAAATTTTTGGCTTAAAGAAGAAAAAAGATTCGTAAATAACTCCATAGAAGAATAAGTTTTTTGTTTTATGAAAATTCGTTTAACTATTCCAACGCACAGCCCCTAACGGCGCTGAACAAGCGATGAAAAAGATAATGAATGGGATATTCTTTAGACTGACTATATTTCTAATAGTCACATTAAATAAACTTTAACTTTTGCAAATGTAACTTTTTGACAATAATTAGATCTATGTCCGATCAAAAACGAATCAAATGATGTTGAAATTTGCAGTAAAACGTCAATGGAATGGAGACATTAATTATAGCGGGAATGTCAATATATTGGACTTTCCATTTATAATTTAGGTAGGCATAATATTGATAACCAATAATTTAGTTATTTTCTTTACTAGGATATTTATCTTCGACATTCTCAATAAGCCACTGTGAACAATCGGCAAAGTTTTCAAAAACCTGAGATTTGGGAATAAGATCAGGAATCAGACCAAAGGTTTCTAACAAGTAGGCCGGTTGTTCTTGCAAACCAGTTATAACGGTCGCAATTCCCTTTTGGGTGAAACTCAAGATGACATCTTCCATCGCAAGAAATCCGGACTTGTCCATATAAGGTACTCTGTCCATTTTAATAACAACTGTGGAGGCTGTATTTGGAATTTGACTGGCGAGTTTTTGATATTCACTTGTTGCTCCAAAGAACAATGGGCCATTCACATCCTTCACAAAAACTTCTTCTCTTAGGTTTACTGGGATATCATCTCTACTAGAATTCATAAGTGATTCATCCAAAGGAGAGACGGTTGATTCCTTTCCGGTTAGGTCGCCCATTTTTTTCATAAACATCAAACTGGAAAGAACCAAGCCAATGGCTACTGCAAAAATCAAATCCCAAAAGACGGTAAGCAATAGGACAGTGATCAAAACCAAAGCATCTGTTCTAGGCATAGACCTTAGCGCCCGTAACCCTTTGTAGTCCATCACACCAATTCCAACGGTAATTAAAATCCCGGCTAATACAGCCAATGGAATTTGTGAAGCATAAGGTCCAAGAATTAATAAAATAACCAAAAGCAAAGAAGCGGCGATCATTCCAGAAAGTTTGGTTTTTCCCCCTGAGTCAATGTTTACAACAGTTCGAATAGTTGCTCCGGCTCCAGGAATTCCCCCAAATACGGCTGCGATACTATTCCCAATACCTTGGCCAATTAATTCCTTATCAGAATTATGCTTGGTTTTAGTCATGTTATCCGCGACTATAGAAGTTAATAAAGAATCTATCGCTCCTAAAAGTGCCAATGATATAGCGGTGAATATATAGGGCTGAAGTGCGCTAAATGAAAATCCAGATATCATACTGGTCACATAAAGTTTGGGAAAACCTGAAGGAATGGTACCTATAGGTTCTACTTCCCAGCCAGCAAATATTGCAACAAGACTTACTGTTAGCAATGCGACTAAAGTGCTGGGAACAGCTTTGGTGATGCGTTTAAAGCCAAAGATGATTACGATTGTCAACATTGCAACCATAAATTCCCACCAATTGATATTTTTCAAGGCTTCTGGAAGGTAACGCAATGCTCCGATCACTCCAGATGCATCTTTAGAAACCAAAGTTTTTGCTTCTAAAAGAATTTCTGAAGGCTCGGTATTTTCTGCTCTTTTAACGGTCTCTCTAAAATCTTCTAATACTAATAGTCCTTCGTCGGCTTCGTCTTTGAGAATTTTATCCAACAAAACTTCCTCTGCCTGCGGTTTGAATTTATCAATATTCGCTTGATCATCTGCTGGGACATATCCAAAAAGTGGGAGTAGTTGTGTGACAAGAATTATCACACCAATTCCAGTCATAAAACCAGAAACTACTGGATAAGGAATATATTCTATCAATCCACCAAGCTTAATAACCCCAAAAATAATTTGAAATATTCCTGCGAGTAAAAATACTAGGAGTATAATAGGTAGAGCGGTCTCCATATGGCCGTCATTAGCCTGGACAATTCCCGCAATAATAAGCATACTAACTGCGGTCATCGGAGCTGTTGGACCGGAAATCTGAGAGCTAGTTCCACCAAAAAGAGAAGCGAAAAATCCAATGAATATGGCTCCAAATAAACCTGCCGCAGCGCCTAGGCCAGATTGGACTCCAAAGGCTAGTGCCAAAGGCAAGGCTACAATACCTGCGGTTAATCCTCCAAATAAATCTCCTTTGAGGTTAGAGAATAGTCCAGTCTTGCCATCTTTTGAATTAGCCATGTACGTTATCTATTTTTTTGCAAATACAATAGTATTACTATCAAGAAAGATAAACAAACTTCCAATGAGTAAGTCTGATTTTCTGCTTTTAGGTCAAAATTTTAACATTTGACCTATAGTAATGTTCAATCAAAGGCCACAGCGGCTGATTTTATCTTAAGACAGGCAATTAGCCAAGCTTAATTATAGGTACTGGCCACTTCCTCGTTCGCTTAATTGTTTGGTTAAGGATTTGATCTCTTGTTCTTTTGATTTTGGATAAATCATCAAAACATCCTTTTCGTCCACAACGATGTAGTTGTCAAGATCACGGATGACGACTAACTTATCTTTTGGAACAACCACCAGAGAATTAGTGACATCTTCCAATATTACTTGTTCGCCTTGGACAACATTTGTGTGGGCGTCCTTTTTAGATTCGCTATGTAAGGAGCCCCATGTTCCCAGATCGCTCCAACCAAAGTCCACTGGAATGGTATAGATATTTTCTGCTTTTTCCATGATGGCATAATCAACAGAAATGCTTGGGGTGGTGGGGTAGTGCTCATCGATAAAAGCCTGCTCGCCGTCTGTGTTATAGGCGTCCATTCCTTTGCTCAAAATCTCATGAATGATAGGAGCATTTTCTTTGAATGCCTTTAGCACAGCGCTAGCTTTCCAGATGAAAATTCCTGCATTCCATAAATAGCGACCGCTTTCTAAGAATTCTTCAGCTCGCTCTAAGCTCGGTTTTTCTGTAAACTTAATCACTTGGTGAACGCCACCGATGTTATCATTGTCAGGGTCTTGCACCTGTTTTTTCTCCTCATATTTTATGTACCCATAGCCCGTATCTGGACGAGAAGGTCGAATTCCCATGGTGCAGAGTGCATCATTATTTGCAGTAAATTCTAGCGCAAAATTCATGGCTTCTGTGAAAACGTCAGTTCGTAGGACTATAGCATCCGAAGGTGCGATGATAAAGTTTGCATTTGGATTAATGTCAAAAAGTTTAAACGCCGTGTATGCAACACAAGGGCCAGTGTTATTTCTCGAAGGTTCACAAAGAATTTGACTTTCGTTAAGCTCTGGCAGATGTTCTAATACTTGGTCCTTGTACATCTTATTGGTAACAATAAAAATATTTTCAGCTGGACAAAGATTTAAGAATCGTTCAAAGGTGAGTCGAATCAAGGATTTCCCAACCCCCATAATATCTAAAAACTGTTTAGGTCTATTCTCTCGAGAGGCTGGCCAAAACCGAGAACCGATGCCCCCAGCCATAATAGCTACATAGGTGTTTTTCATAGCCTCAAAAGTCCTGAAAATTATTGAAAAAATGAAGTCGTGCAAGGAGAGGCTATGGCTTAATCAAGCATGTGAACAAGCTTTTTATTACTTTTATTCCATGCTTCCGAGATTATTACTCTTTGTTCTTGTACCGCTTGGTATTGCTTGGCTTGTTTATCGTGCTTTTGGTAAGCAATCACCACACTGTAAGCGATGCGAAGGAAATGGGTACTGGAAAGGTGTTCGTGGTGAGCCAAATCGCTGCGAGGCTTGTGGGGGCAAAGGGTATTAATTAATGATTTAACCGCATTTATCTTCCTTTATAATTTAAACAGTTCACAATCAACATTAAAAATATTTGTAATTTGCGGCGAATGAACCCAAAGCACAAAAATAATGTGGGTAGAAAAATAGCCTTGGTGGCTAATTCTACATGGAACATCTATAATTTTCGCCTTAATCTGATTCAATTCTTAGAGAATCATAGCTGTGAGGTAATAGTTATAGCTCCGGTTGACGAATATATCCACTATCTTAATAAGGCGCATAAAATCAAGCACATTCCTTTAAAGGGATTGAGAAGAAAGAGTAAAAATCCGCTGCATGATTTGAGATTAACAGCCAATCTTGCCAATATCTATCGAAAAGAAAAGCCTGATGCTGTGATTCATTACACAATCAAACCTAATATTTACGGAAATCTTGCAGCCAAGTGGTGTGGTTTACCTTCCATTTGTGTGGTTACGGGATTGGGGTATACTTTTTTACATACGGGCTTTTCAAATAAAATTTCTCAGTTCTTATATAAACTATCCTTCAAATATAGTCATAAGGTTGCTTTTGAAAATGAAGATGATAAGGATTTGTTTGTAAAACTTGAATTAGCAAAGCCTGCTCAATGCACTGTTATAAATGGATGTGGAATTGATACTGAGTATTTCAAGCCAAAATCAAGTAGGCATTCTCGTCAGGCCAAAAAATTCTTATTTATTGGTCGATTGCTGTATGATAAAGGGATTGTAGAATTTGTACAAGCGGCTAAGCGCGTGAAGCAAAAATATCCTGAAACTGAATTTCAAGTTTTGGGAGAATTAGACGAAGGGAATCCAAGTGCATTAGATAAGGATCGTCTGCTAAATTGGGTGGATAAAAAAATTATTAGATATCTAGGAACAGCAACTGATGTTAGACCATTTATTCAGAAATCGGATGTCATCGTTTTGACTTCTTATAGAGAAGGTCTATCCAAAGTTTTGATGGAAGGATTGGCTATGGGTAAGCCTATAGTCACTACAGACACTCCGGGTTGTAGGCAAACTGTAGATGATGGAAGAAATGGTTTTTTAGTTCCAAGTAAAAATGTAGATGCAGTCGTTGAGGCTTGTGAAAAATTGATCGAACTAGATTCAGTTGATTTAGAAATAATGAGTCAGTTAAGTCGTAAAAAAGCAGTGGAAGTTTTTGCCGATAAAATAGTGGTGGCTCAATACAAAAATATTTTGTCCGAAATAGGATTAGGATTATCCAAGAGTACTCAAACAAAAGCTATTTCTGATCAGCAATTCAAGTAGATTCAGCAACTAAGTATTCCGCTAAATTTCTTATTGACTTTTCCCAGTTCAATTCTCTTGAACAAAAGGCGATTAGTGTGTTCCGATTGTCAGCAATTGTCTTAATTAAGTTGTCTATTAGAATTGGTTTATCATTTTCAAGTAAATGGTAAATCCCGTCCACGCCTTTTGACAGTTCCGGATCATTTCCAGCATAGATAAAACTTAATCCTCTAGCCGCATACTCCCGATGTTTTAGGGACTGATTAATAGCGACTCCTTTTCTATGCATTGCCAAAGTGCCGATGCCCAAATTCGCCCAGGAAAAATGTTCGTCCAGTGCTAGTCCTTTTGTGGGAGGAAAAAATTCGATTTGTTTTTCCAGATTTAAATCTGACGTTAATTTTTGCACCTGTTGATATCCTTGGCCTATGATGCGCAACTGACAACTCACTTTATTATTACTTGCTGCAATTCCGTTAATAATTCGGTCCAGGCCATGCCAATAGTTGAAATTGCCAACAGCTATCATGCGCAGTTCATCCCAATTAGTCTGTTCTCCTGATAGCGGAAAAAGCAAGGGGTCAATGCCATTGTTAATGGCCAGAGTTGGGATTTTCCATATCTCTTTTTCGATTCCCAAATGCGTGGCTCGGTCTATATATTTCGCAACATACGGTCTGTATTTTTTATCAATCAATAGCTCCACTTTTTTGACAAAACCGTGGTATTCCTGATCATAAGGAAAAGTGGGGAAGTCAGCAATGATTTTTATTTGCGGATTGTGCAGCTTAATTTTTTCAAGTAAATGCAAAATACTTGGACTAGACAAGGTGTATCTAAAGTAGAAAAAATGATAATTTTTAAGCTTTAGTTTATTCGAAATTATTTTTCCTAAATCAAAAGCGAATAGTTTGGCTTTTGAAAATAATGAATTTAAAGTAGATGGATCCCAAGGATAAATATTTTTTTCATTGAGGTAGAGACCATCATTTTTTAAATATAAAAAATCAACTGCGTCAAATTTACTTCGCAATGCCTTTACCTGTCCCTCACATTTTAACTGAATGCCAAAATTACTTTTCTTAGAAAAATTTACCCTTGCGAAAACTAGTCCTTTCATGCGTTATTGGCGTAATGACCAAAGAGCTTTGATCCATTTACTTTTAAATTTTCTAGAAACGATATAGGGAACTTCAGTCACAGGAAAGGATTTGTACATATTGCCTATTCCAGGAATTGAACCACCTTCGAAATCAAAAATTTTATTCGCTCGTTGGGCTAGCTGGATACCATGATACAAAATCATCTGTGTGGCACCGCGCAATCCGTTTTTTTTCTCAAATCCTGACATCCAATTATACACCCGGTCGTTATCCCAAATGAAATAATGTCCTGCTACAACATTATTTTCAATATCTTTCGCCATCCAAATTTCTCCCCAATTATTTTCTTGAATCACTTCGTGAAAAGCGGTTAGAAGTTCAAAATTGAATGGCATAGCTTCTTCTTTTCTTGTAAAACTTTTTTCAATTAGTGAAAATAAAGTTTGAACATCCTTAGAAGGTTCCAAAGTTAATTGGGAAGCCGCATTCTTGATATCATTTCGCAAAGTTCCTTTTAAATCTTTGAGAGCTGCTGACTGAGTAGGAGGGATTTCCAAACTGTATTTAGTCTCTAATTCCCATCCGTTCCAAATCCAATCCAAGTATCCCTCAGTTCCAGGCTTATTTCTCAAGGAGAATAATTCGTAATTGGGAATTTTGCTTTGTAGTGCTTTTATACTTTTGCTGGAAATTTTTTCGATTTGGCAAAGTCCCAAATAGGGCGTCAAATCTGGCATCAGGGAAACCTCCATCCAATAACGTTGGCCTGTTGCATAAGGGAATACGGCTTCAATAGAATCATTTTTCATTACTAGAATCACCTGCCAATTGCTTGGGCCACAGGCCACATCCAACCAACTAGGCTGATGAAAAATCGGTATTCTCAAGCCTGCAATACAACTATTGCGATAAAGCTCCTTATTTTGCTGAATCATAAATCTAATTTGCCAAGGAACTAAGATAAATATATGTGTGGGATTTTTGGGATAGTTAGGCAAGATGGTGGAAAACCTGACGAAGATGTGGTGCGGAGCGCTACTGATAGCATGGTTCATAGAGGGCCGGATGCTTCTGGATATTTTTTCTTTAACAATGTAGCTATAGGTAATAGGAGACTCGCCATTTTTGATATTGACACAAGAGCGGATCAGCCCATGCATTTTGAAGGGCTTGTTATCACTTTCAATGGCGCCCTCTATAACTATTTGGAATTAAGAGAACAATTGAAGGGAAAGGGATATAATTTTAAAACCAACTCAGATACCGAAGTAGTCTTGGCAGCTTATAAGCACTGGGGGGAAAGGTGCGTATCAAGATTTAACGGGATGTGGTCTTTTGCTATTTTGGATCCCACAAAGCAATTGCTTTTCTGCTCCCGAGATCGTTTTGGAATTAAACCCTTTTTTTATACCGAATTTGATAAGAAATTAATTTTTGCATCAGAGATAAAGGCTTTGGCGAAGGTCCCGGGTTGGAAACCATCCTTAAATAGGACAACAGCTGCGGCCTATTTAAACGAGGGGCTGCATTTTCAAGGCAAAGAAACCTTATATCAACATGTATTTTCACTTTCTGCGGGCTGCAATTTGACAATCAATCTTTCGGATGGTCAATTTGTAATAAACAGCTATTTCAATTTGGAAAATTTCAAGGTGGATACCACTATGAAATTTAGCAAGGCTAAAGATCAATTTAGATCACTATTGAAAAGCTCGGTAGAAATGCACAGCAGATCAGATGTTAGCTATGGAGCGGCAATCTCAGGGGGACTTGATTCTACCTCATTGGTTGCCATATTGTCCGAACAAAAAAATGGAGATAAAAAATTAAATACCATTTCTTACAGTTCTAGCGTTCCAGAATTTGATGAAAGTAAATATGCTAAATTGGTAGTTGAAAAATTCAATACTAATGCTCATTGGACCTCTGCCGATTTTAAGCAAACGATGGAATACATGGACGAAGTAATCCATGCACATGATGGGCCTTTGCTCTCGGCAAGTTTAATTGCGCAATACTTGGTTTTTAAGAAAGCAAAGGAACAGGGGATAAAAGTGATGATAGATGGACAAGGCGCGGATGAACTTATGGCAGGTTATGGAACCTATTATTCAAGTTATCTTCTTTATGTGATTCGGAATAATCCGTGGTCTTTTCCTTATGAGGCCATTGAGGTTTTGAGAAAACATTCTATTTCGTTTGAAAAAATAAAAAAGGTGTTATCTATTAATAAATCAAATCCTAACTTTTTCAATTTTGAAAAAGGGCCTACTAATTTGGTTCCTCCAGATTTTTTGGGTTATGAAAAATATATGATGACTGTAGGAATTCTTCCATATCTTTTGCAATATGAAGATCGCAATTCTATGGCTCATGGGGTAGAATCTAGGGTGCCATTTTTAGATCATCGTCTCGTCGAGTTTTGTTTAAAACTACCTCCTTCCTTTAAAATAAAAAATGGGGTTAGAAAACGTTTGTTGCGCGAGAGTATGAAAGCTGAGTTGCCGAAAGAAATTTATAACCGCTATGATAAGATGGGGTTTTCCACCCCGCAAACTGTTTGGATGTCAGAAAACCCAGATTATTTTTTAGGTCATTTGGAAAAGTATTGTGCGGATTATCCTAAACTAATCAATAAGAATATTTTGACTTATGCTAAGGAAGGTTTAAGTAATAAATCTGTTGAGGTGTGTAATTTGGTTTGGCGGACTTGTTCATTTTTTAGGTGGGTTGAGATAAATGGGGTGGTATGTTAGGAAGGGATTTTATAATGCCAGGAGTTATGATTCATGGCTTATGGTAAATTGGATTCAATAAATTTCAAGAATCTACTTTTTACTTCAGTATAATTTCTGTTTTGGAGTCCTCTATTTTTTGAGGCTTCCTCTTTTAATTCATTTAGATTTTCCAAACATTCCTTCAATTTAGCACCCAGTTCATTCTCTTGATATTTGATAACCAACCCAGAAAGTTCTGAGTCAATGGATATCTCACTTGGAATTAGACTCAGGGTTCCGTGCCGAATCATATCGTTCATTCCTCCAGATATTTTTGAATTTCCAACCTCTTCAAGGTAAATATGATTTTTTACCTTTTTTATTAAGGGTAATAGAAGCAAATCGGCTTTTCTCAGCCAGTGTTGATATTCTTTATTTGGAATATAGTGATCAAAACTATGTGTCTTTATATTCGTTGCCGCTTGTTTTTTAAATTTATCTATCAGCGCTAATTCATTTGGGTGATACTTTCCAAGAAGAACCAAATTTATTTTCTTTGATGCCTCTACTTCAAGATTGCATAGCGCAGTTAGAACAGATTGGTAATCTCGAATTTCTGGAAGTACTGTTCCCGGAATGCAAATATTGATTGTCTTTTCCCCTTTCTTTTCGGAATTTTGATAGTAGGAAAATTCTTGAAACCCAATTACTTTATTTTTTAGCTGACTAAAATTGGTTTGGACATATTTCAGAATCATTTTTGTAGGAAATACTAAGCTTTTGATATTTTCAATTATTTCTGTTTTGTAGAAGTGGTCCCAATTTAATCGAATTTTCAAAAACCTGAACCTATCTTTTATAGGTTCTTTTAATCCCAGTTGGACATGATTTTCAGGGGTTAGCCACGAATGTGCATTGTGAACGATTAGATGGCTATTTGTCTGTTTGATCAATTTTGCGAAGGCCTTAAAGGAATTCAATGCTGTACAAATTAGTACAAAATCATTTTTCTTAATTTCAGATAAATGAAAATCAAGAAATTGAGAAATAGATTGCTCTTCTGATTTTACCTTCCAATCAAAGTTGCCTTCTTTTTGACCAGGTTGCACAGCAGCATGAACAAAGGCACTTGAATATATAATAACCTCATAGTTCGTATCTTTGAGCAAATCGCAAAAATGACGAAGGACTTCTTCGTGCTGGTACAATTCAATTATCGCGATTTTTTTCTTCAAGTGTGCTCAATTTGAATGCTAAAGATAAAAAGGCTTGAATGGACAAGGGTATTTTATTTTCCATTATTATTCCAACATATAACAGGGCTTCACTTTTAAGCCAGGCTTTGAGAAGTATTCAAGCTCAAGAGTCCAATGATTTTGAGGTTGTTGTTGTGGATTATGACGCTAATAGTGATACTAAGAATGTTTTCGGGGAATTTTCATTTCTAGGAAGCAATATCATTAGCTTGACTAAAAATGTTCATTTTCGTTTCGCTAGGTTTTAAATTCATCTATCAATAATTCTTTGCTTGATGATACTTATCTTAACACGACTAAATTATTTTTTTTCGATTCCTATCCTTTAAGGCTGTATAGAGTAACTAAGATTTAATGGTGGTCTACAAAACCCTTGATAGGTATAAATCTCATATTTCGGATCTTCGAGATATATGGCGAACTGGCTACGACCATTCTTCCATCATTACTTCTTGTTGTGCAAAGTATTTTTGCTAAATAAATAATCTCTAATGAGTATAGATGGTTTTTCAATTAAATAAGACATGACGGTTCCTAAAATAATTGAAATTGTAATATAAATTGGAGTGCTAAAGTATGAATCAAGCGGAAATATAAAGGAGCTTATATTCTTTGAATTTAAATGCCATAA
Source organism: uncultured Saprospiraceae bacterium (assembly GCA_937930025.1). Taxonomy (GTDB): domain Bacteria; phylum Bacteroidota; class Bacteroidia; order Chitinophagales; family Saprospiraceae; genus JABDJM01. Next base: position 26,126 of record CALGJW010000158.1, read on the forward strand.
ATAAATTGAGTATGAATTTATTCCGATAAAGCTGAGAATTTTAAAAAATGTATTAACAAAAGGAAACAAATCACTTTCAATAAATCTTTCAATTTCTAACGAAAGTAGCACCAGTATAGAGAAGCCGATATTCGCCAAAGTTAGTCCCGCGGTATTCATAAAAAATCCTCCACCATCAAAATAGAAACCAGGGGATATCAATAGAATACTAATGCAGATTAGCATCCATTTTCTTTTAATAAAATTGGAGATTACCTTTGTGAAATTTAATAAATACGACAATAATACACCAATCAGAATGCCATCAAATCTCAGGTGAGTTTGCATAAAAGTAAAGGAATCATCATTTCTATTTGGGAATGAAACATAAAACCTCATAACAAAACTTAGGAGCAGGAGCAGAATTAAGGAGTTAATAATAATGTGTTTTCTCTCTAAAAGATGTTTTCTGGACAGAATAAGCAATGTGATTGAAAAAATTAAATAAAAATGTTCTTCAACGGCAAGGGTCCATGTATGATTCCAAATTCTTGGTAAATAGCTTTGCAAATAGAATAATTCAGAAATTATTTTACGAAAACCAATATTAAAATTCTCTTTTACCAGTAAATTGAAGGAAAGAGTTGAGAACATAAAAAAGTAAAAAGGAGGAAATATTTTAAATGCCCTTCTTGTTAAGAATCGTTTTACTCTGATTTTTTTATTTTGCTTGTATTCTTGAAATAACAGATTGGAGATTAAAAATCCACTTAGAACAAAAAATAGGTCAACTCCCATCCAACCGAAATGCTGAATTATGTTATTGTCTAAATCAGAATGCCTAAACAAAACTAGAGTCACTGCGATTCCTCTTAAAATATCTAATCCTATTTTCCTCATTTTGTATAATCCTTTTGCAACTCGCAAAAATGTCGAAGAACTTCTTCATGTTGGTACAGTCCAACTTTGGGGTTTTTATTTTTCAAATTATGTTAAATTGAATGCTTAAGATAAAAAGGCTTGAATGGGCAGGGACGTGAGAATTTGAATATTTTCAATATTTTATTCAAGATTCTGTTATTTCATGATTTAGATTGAAAATTTATTTTCTTTCTTCGGAAGAAATTGGAAAAATCAAACAACATGAATAAATGAGGAATAGCATAAATCTTATATATGATTGCAGATCGACCCTCGCTCGGGTGGTAAAGTGCTAAAGTCAAAATGGTTATGAATAAATATTTTGAAATTATTGTCGGTTTTAGAATTGATTTCCAATCAATCACTAATTCGAAATATTTTCCAATTAAAGGGTAGAATAAAAGCAGAGGCAATAATAGTAGTCTTGTTTCGTGTAGTATTGCGGTGACAATAACTATTGATGTATTTATGAGAATTGTAATAAGTATAAGATAGTTTCTAATATTATTAACTGTTGTTTTAAGTAGTATGGTTACAGGTAGGCCAAGAACGATTATTAGACAGAAAAAAACTTCGATGGTACTTTTCCAGTTCCTAAAATTTGCAGTCCAACCTGTAAATCTTTTATGCTTCAAAAAGTCTAATGCCTCAGTCTGATTTCCTGCTGATATTGAATAAACGTATAAAAGGAATAGGAATATAGAAATTGACAAGTAAATTGCTTTTTTAGAAATATCACTTTTGTTCCAAAAAATAAATGGGATTAAAAAAATGAAGGATGTTTCCCTAATCGTAAGGCTAATGAAAAATGCTATTGACATTAAGATGTAATCCTTGGTTAAAACAAAGTTAAAGGATAATAATATAAAGAAATATTGGGGAAAGTCATCGTAACTAGCCGTATAACCAGAAAAGGCAAACATGATAGGCATTGAAAAAATAAATAAAAATATTCCAATATAAGCTGAGTTTTTACTTTGGGAAAAGTGAACTTTGGCTATTTTATTTAATAGAATTACTATTCCGGCAAAAGAGAAAAGATTAATCAAGGTAAAGGATGCTTGAGCCGGAATCCCAATTTTATTGAGTAAGAAATCTTGGAAATAAAGTACAAATATTCTTAATGAAAAAACAGGGTCGGAAAGTCTATCTTGAAGTATAATTGTAGAATTGCTGTTTTTCCATAGCTCGAAAATATCTATAGCAGGGTCCAAGGAGAAACCATTAAAATAACCAGGAATAAAAATATTGGAAATAAGAAAAAGGAAAAAAACTGCAATGCAGGCACCAAGTTTATTTCGTAATTTCAAATTAAACATTTTGATAATTTATAGAAGGAGTTACATCATATTGGTATAAATGTAATAACTTTCATGTCAAAGCAGCTATATTTAATGATATGCCTAGTGAACAATATTTATTTTCGATAATTATTCCAACTTATAACAGGGCTTCACTTTTAAGCCAGGCCTTGAGAAGTATTCAAGCTCAAGAGGCATATGATATTGAGGTTATTGTTGTCGATGATGGTTCTGAAGATAATACAAAGCAAGTTGCAAAAGAATTTTCGACCTTAGCGTTGAAATATCATTATCAAGTGAACAAAGGGCAGTCTGTCGCTAGAAATTTAGGGGTAGATAGGGCAAAAGGGGAATACGTGATTTTTATGGACGACGATGATTATTGGGAGACAAATCATTTGATGGTGTTTAGAAATGCAATTGCAAGAGATGATTCGAGAGAAGTGATTTTTAGGACTGGTTTTAAGCGGGTTTATGAGGATGGGAAGGTAAAGGCTGCGCCGAACTATAATATAAAGAAGGATGGGCATGCGGTGAAGTGGGCGGCATTTAATATGTGTTCTTTAGTTTGTCTGTGCATTCCGAGAAAATATTTAATAAAGAATCGATCTCCTGTTGGATTTCAGCATTGGCAGGATACCCATTTGATTTTGCGACTTTTTGCGCAATTTCCAATGCAGCAGCTAGAGGCCCACTCTTATTGCTATCGAATTCATAATAGAATGGGGTCTTTACAGAATTTTGATAGAGATCATATTTTGAATCGTGCAAAAACGAATGTAGGGGCTATGGACGATTTTTTTGATAAGTATGGAGAGTTTGTTAAACCTTTTTTGCCCATGAATACCTTAAAATGTTTAAAGGCAGAAAAGTATTTGGAGTATGCTCAGTTTGAGTTAATATCAGGAAATCGCAAACACCATTTAAGTTTATTTCGAGATTCAATCAATAATAAAATAGCATTGAAATTTTGGAAAGGCTATTTATATTACTTTTATCTTTTAGTGAGGGGTTTTGTGAAAAGGTAGTTGTTTCTTCAGTGGCGAAATGTTGAATTTTTATGAACTTTAAAAAAAGACTTATTGGATATTTGGAAAGGTTTGAATTGTACTTCAAATTCAAATATTCAAGGCTAGTTTATGGCTTCTTGAAATGGAAAAATCCTAGATTGAAAGAGGTACTTAAATCAGAACTCGAATTAGGCAAAGAAGTTTTAAGTGAAATGAAAAAGGACGAATTTGTTTTTGATATTGGCGCTAATTTGGGTTATAGTATTGAAAATTTTTTAAAATTCACCACCAACATAATTGCTGTAGAGCCTAATATCATTAATGTTAATTGTTTAAAAGGGAGGTATGGCAGTCAAAAAAATATTCGGGTATTACAAAAGGCAGTTTCCGATAAGGAGGGTGTTGCGAATATATATCTACAGGATAATGGTGATTCCTTGCATACTTTAAGTATGAAATGGAAGAATTTTCTTGAAGGAGAAAGTAATGATAGATGGCAAGAGAAGTTAACATTTTCTAAATCTTCAAAAATAAATACGACTACGCTTGATCAATTAATAGATCAGTTTGGACTGCCTTATTATATTAAAATAGATGTTGAAGGGCTGGAAGAAAAAGTGATAAAGGGGTTGTCGCAGAAAGTTCCTTTAGTAAGTTTTGAAGCTAATTTACCAGAATTTATAGACGAAACTATTCGAAGTGTAAACCATTTAAGTGTAATTTCGAATACATCAAAGTTTAATTATTCAATGGGGACAAATTTGGAACTTGATGAATATGTTTCGAATGAAAAATTTAATCAACTACTAAAGAATGCAAACTTTAGATGCATTGATGTTTTTTGCAAAATGTGATATGAAAAACTTTAAGCACTACTATGTAAGTGTATTTTGCTGGCGGGGATGGTCGGCATTACTCCTTCATTATAATAGTCCACTTCAAAATAATTAAGAACAGCTTTGAGTCTATTGAGCATATTGATACTAAGTGTTGTTTTGAAATTTTCTAACTGAGCGATTGGTTCAATACTTTTTTTTCTAACAGTTGTTGAGCTTGGATTTTTTAATCTGATCATAAAATCATCCGGCATTGCAATTCCCCAAGTTTTGAAAAGAGTATCAAATTGATTTTCTGGCTCAAGAATTAAATTTTCATAATTCACACTTATCCAATTAATATTATTTTTTGGATGGTTGAGTACGTGATTATTACCCATGCACCATAAGGCTACTAGTTGCTCTTCTTTTGATTCCAAGGATGATAAAAAATGAGTATGTTTTTCATAGAATCCTATATGTGGACTGTCAGGTATTTTAAATTTCGAAAATTCGTAATTCCATCCAGAATGCTTCATCATTGAAGAAACCATAGCAAACGGGTGTCTCACCAATACAATTGGTTTGTATTTAAATTCGAATTGCTCAGATAGCCAAGGTAACAGCATTTTTCCTCGAATAATTTTTATAACCAATTTATCAAATGTGAATAAGTCCGACAATTTATTTTGATAGCATAAATCTCTGTTCAGTAGCTGTGCGGAAAAAATAGATTCGAAATAATGTTTTGCCTCCGGCCAGTTATTTTCTTCTGGAATGTGTTGTCGCCAGCCGAACTTTAAATGTTCTAGTTGCTTTGAGCCAGCTATGTGTAAGGGTTCGTCAATTAGTAAGGAATTGGGTATGGATTTAAGTGTTTCAGAAAGCCAAGTAGAACCACTTCTGGGATCGCTGAAGATTAAGAAGTTGCCTAAGGGATCTATTTTTTTTTAAAGCGCTGGTCGCTTGGTAGGGTAGGTCTCTGAATGTTTTTCTAATAGTTCCAATCATTTTAAATACTGACTATATACAGATTCCAGTTTTATTGCATTCCTTTTAATGTCGAACATTTTCTCAACATGTAGTCTTGCTGCAATACTGTATTGCTGATATTGCTCATAATCCATAGAATAGAATGTTTCGATGGCTGCCGAAAGTTCGACAATATCTTTTTCTTCTACAAGTAGTCCAGTTTTTTTATGAAGTACTTCGCTTGGAATATCGCAATGTAGTGTGGAAATAATGGGCATGCCCGTAGCTTGCGCATCTAAGAAGACTATAGGCGCTCCTCCTTCACAATCTTTATCAGTCGTATAACAGCTTGGATGAATGAAGGCGTCATATTTTTCTAGCACTTCATGTAAACTGACATAATCAATTGGAGGAAGAAAATGAATGAAATCTTCTAATTGATGATCGGCCACTAATTGCTTCAATTTGTCAAGCAGTCCTTTTTTCCTTTCATTGCCAATAAATGTGAGCTCCATATCAGGACAACGTTTTATGGCTTCTGCAAATGCCCTAATAGTATACTCATGGCCTTTTTTCTCCGTGTAAGAAGCTAACTGGACAAGCTTTAAAGTATTTTTATTTTTGACTCTAGTGAAGAATGGAATTTCCGATACCATAACTCCTAGGTTTACCACATGAATCTTTTGTTTAGGACAGCCCATGTCTTCAAGAACTTTTGCGCTATGATCTCCTTCGCAAATAAAGCCATCTGCTTCTTTAAATAATATTTGATACCGCTTCTTAAACACTGGTCTGACATGTGGAAGCATTTCGTAATCCCACCCATAAAAGGAAATTAAAAACGGAAGATTGGTTTTCCTTTTTATTTCCAGCATATCCCAACCAATGTTGGCGAAGTGCGCGTGGAGGATCTCTATGTTTTCCTTCTTACAGTATTGGATTAATTTACTTTGTGTAGTTCCATTTAAAAGTTGGTGAAATTTTATACTAAGGACTTCAATATATCTGGCAAGTCCTTTTTTCGTTGAATTATATTGCTCATCATATTTTTCGTGAATGGCTTGAGTGGCATATTTGAATGTTGGATTATTGGAAGCGTTGGATTCATTGTTTGTTAGCGAAGGGAATTGATATGCACCTATATGCTTTTCGGTTCCCTTGGAATTTGAAATTAGGTTGTAGATCCAATTTTCGGTGTTGGGGAGGTAGGAGGAAAGGAGGTGGAGGATTTTGGGTTTATACATAACTTCCATTTTTGTATTCGTTAATGGTTTTCATTGCGTCAATCCAAATTTGAGCCTTTAAAAAATAGAGGATTAATAAGTAAAAAAATAAAGATATAATTATAGAAATTGCTAGTTTGAAAAGTTCGTTTGAGACTGGAAGGTAGTAGAATGTATAATGCGCAAATATTCCAATGATACAAGATAACAACAGAGGGAAGAAAATTGGAGCTAATAACTTGAAAAAAGAAATTTCTAATAATTTACTCAAGAAGTAATAATGAGGAAATATTAAACTAAAGCTAGCCAATCCATAGGCAAGTGCAACTAATTCTATAGTTTTGAAATGATAGACAGCACCGATTATTATAAGTATCATGTATGCGCTACTTGCTAAACTGATTTTGAATAGTGTTTTTGTTTTATTTAGAACAATGTATATTACTCCAACCATTCCGCTAACGCTTTGCAACATCCCAATGATTGCAAGAATACTTAGGGTCGTGCTCATTTCTAACCAATGCTCACCAAAGATATTGCTAGTGATTGGAAGTGATAGGACTGATAATAAAATCATTAAGGGAAATGTCAACCCAGCTATTAGACCTATTAATTTAGTATAATTATTTGCAATAAGAGATTTGTTTTCTTGAATTCTAGACCAGGAAGAAATGAAAACAGTTCTTAGGACATTGGTAATGTTTCCTAAAGGTAAAAGCATTATTGAATAGGCTCGGTTATATAGGCCTAAAGCGTTTTCGCTTATTACCTTTCCTATTAGAAAGTCATCTAAATTTCTCACAGTATAGTTAAGGATTGCGTTTCCAGAAAGTGGAAATCCAAAATGTGCCATTTGCCTTAGCTCTAAGAAGGAGTATTGAAATTTTGGTCTACTTGAACAAGCTATTAAGTTTCCTATGCTATTGATAGATGTCCAAAACATCAGTTTTGCTATTAACGCGTAGACTCCATACCCATTAAAAGCCAAGTAAATTCCAATTATCGATGAAATGCCAAGAGCTATAATTTTAATGTAAAAAAGTTTTCGAAATGCAAGTTGTCTGTTTAAAATGGCTGTTGGTGTGAGTCCTAATGATCCAATAAAAAAGTCGATTGCGATCCATTTTACAAGTAAAGTTAAATTAGTATTGTTGAATACCCAATCAAAGAATTGTCTGTTCTGGTATAAAAATATCGAGATAAAAGCCGCGATAAGAACCTGTGACCAAAACGCAGTTGAAATTTTTACTGAAATATTATTATTGGTTTGTATTAATGCTTGGGAGAATCCGCAGTCCCTAATTATTTGTAGAAAATTAAAGATTATTAGTACCATTGCGAACCTACCAAAATCATTGGGCGCAAGAAAACGCATTAAAAATAAGCTTACAACAAAATTAACACATTGAATGGCAAGTTGAGATTGAAAACTCCAACGTAAACCTGAATATGTTTTATGTTTTAGAGTGCTCAGTTTCTTGAGGTGTTTTTTGGTTTTGAGATAGGGCCATCTATTCTATAATCTACTTTAGAAATATAATATTTACAGATTTCGTTAATCTTTGTCAAATTTTTTGACCCAAAAAATTCTTCCCAACTACTACTGTTGTTCCCCATCGGTTGATATTTAATTTCTACTTTCGATGAAATATCATTTTTAATTTTAAAGTTAAGGGTTTCGCAAAGTTTGTAAATGAATTCAATTTTGTTTGAGTTGAAGTCTTCATATTTTACTAAATGGAAAATTGTTTGATTCGCAAAGTAAATTTTAGCCGAAGACACCCATCTTTCTGCTAATTGTTCAATGTAGTTGTCATATTGGTAAGACATTATTTTTTTGTCGAAAATAACATTCTCATGCGCACTAAATTTATTTTTATAAGCAGAAATATTGTCCAAATTTCCAGATACTTTGATTCTGTTTAATATGCTTCTAATGTTGTCTCTTGGATCGCGAATTATAAATAGATATTTGACTTCAGCGGGGTAAATTCCTTTTAGTCGATCGAATAGAAAAGTAAGGTTTGGTTCTTTAATAATGTTTTTGGAAAAATAATATTTATTTGAGTTGATAAGCTGACTTAAGTTAATTTGATTGGTTACTATTTTACTATAATTAGGTTCCCACAATAAGGGTGAATCCAACATGGAGCTTAAATCGGTCGCTTGAGCAATTAGACTAGCGATGGCTGTTGTTCCAGATTTTTGGTTTCCTAGAACTATTAATTTTGTTGACTTTAATGAATAGAAGGAATTGAAAAATCTTAGCGTTTTTAAAGAATTCATATCATTTCTTTCTTTTGCTTATTTCTTTGGCAGGACTTCCAACACAAAAGGTCCAAGGTGGAATATCCCTTGTAACAATGGATCCTGCTCCAATAATTGCTCCTTCTCCTATGGTAACACCAGGTGAAATTACAACATTTGAATATATTCGCACTTTGGGTTTAATAGTTACAGTTCCAAATTTTTGAATGTTTGCAGGTCCTGATGAGTACTTAGCCGATGGATCAACACTGCTAGAGTATATTTTACATCCTGGACCAATTCCCACATTTTCTCCAATTACAATTTTACCCGCTCCATACATAATGACGTTTTGTCCAATTATCGTACTATTTCCAATTTCTATATATCCTTCATAGTTGGACCATTCATATCCTCCACAATGCAGTAAACAACCTGAGCCTATAATTAAATTTTCACCAAGCTCTAATTTTTTTAAATTGACAATGGTAATCGGGAATTCAATTTGACACGTAGAGTAGTTGACCCTTACATATTTGCGGAGTTTGAGAATACTTAAGTATGATTTAATGCTTTTATAAAACTCAATTAACATTTGAAAATTGTTTTTAATGGCAATGTGGAAAACTGTAGATTATTTAGGGAACAAGCAATTCATTTATTAAAAAGGTTAAAAACAAATGGTTGTTTTTTAATATAATGATAGCTCATTTTTTTAGCACCAATTCTTTCTTTAAATTTGTCGACACCAACATGACCTCCACTGGAACCTAAGTCTAGTATTTCGTAATTGCTTTTAAAATAACTTAACACGTTTGATTGAAAATAAAAAGATGCTCCTGTCTTTGTGTAATTATTTCCTAATGCCCCATGCCACCAATGTATTCTATTTTTATATTTGAAATAAATCCCTCCGCATACCATTTCGTTATTCTTTCTAAGAAAAAGTAGGTCAACGAAATCATCTTTCAATGCTGCAATTATTTCAAACAATGAAGGTAAGTAATTATTACTGGCTCGATCACCCCATCTCTTGATTGATTCTTGATACAATTGGAAGTATTCTTTCCATTCTTCCGGTTTTGTTGATTTATGAAAAGTGAAATTCTCTTTAAAGGCAAGTGCTCTATTTTTAATGGCAGTATTGGACCAATTTTCGATAATGTTTTCTTCTTTTATTTTAGATAAATCAATTACTCTAGACCATTTGTGGCTCTCAATGTTTTTATTATGTTTTTGAAAAGGATTTGAAACCAATTGGAGGTGGCCAAATTTGTTGGTGACTATTGAAATGTTTATTGAAAATTGCTCGGTCTTTTTAATTGGAATCCAACCGCCATACGTTCCTGCAGGGCCGGAAATAAATTCCTTAGTTAGCCCAAATAATCTTTTGCGAATTTGAAATGGAAATATTGCTTGGGAACTATCTTTAAATGTATATTTCAAGCATTGGAAGTCAGTCCCATTATATTCCTTCCAAACTTGATACCATTTAGGACTATGGTAAAAGGTTGCAGAAGAAACTTTATCAATTATTTCTTGCCATTCTTCGATCCCAATTTTAGAAATTTTCATTTTGGGATTTATAATTTTCTAGTTGTGAAAAGAGATGGTCCATTTTGGGCATTCCATAAAATAAAGGAAAACGTAGAAGCCGATTACTCTCTGTTGAGGTGAAATTATCTGTGCCATAGAAATTAAATTTATCTAGGGCATATTTGCTTTTATGTAAAGGTATGTAATGAAACGATGCTGTAAGGCCTGAAGTCCTAAATGAGTTGATCAAACTCTTTCGATCTTCTCTGTCCTTACATTTAATAAAAAACAAATGACCATTATTCGATTCTGAAGAAGGCATGCTAGGAATGGCTAAATTGTCTGTAATGGATTTATAGATATTCCAATTGTAAATTCTTTGCTCGGTAACATTGTGAATGTTGGAAAGCTGTCCCCATAAAAATGCCGCACTCATTTCACTCATCAAATAACTTGAACCGATGTCCACCCAGGTATATTTATCAATTTTTCCATCAAAGAATTGTTTTCTGTTGGTTCCTTTTTCCCGAATGATTTCTGCGCGATCAATTAGGGATAGGTCGTTAATTAATAAAGCACCACCTTCTCCACAATGAATGTTTTTCGTATAGTGAAAGCTTAAAGTTCCCAGCTGTCCAAAAGTTCCTAAATGTTGCCCTTTATATTTTGCTCCTATACAATGGGCTGCGTCTTCGATTAAAAAAAGATTGTGGTTTTTTATTATTGGAAGGATGCGGTCCATTTCGCAAGCTACCCCTCCATAATGCATGATTAAAATTGCTTTGGTTCTGTCCGTTATTGCAGCTTCCATACATAAAGGATCGATATTCATGCTTATAGGATTAATATCGACAAAAACAATTTTTGCTCCTCTAAGTGCAAAGGCATTGGCCGCAGAAACAAAATTGAAGGAAGGCATGATGACTTCATCTCCTGTTTCTATGTTGGCAAGGATAGCAGCCATTTCCAACGCATGAGTGCAAGAAGAGGTGAGAAGCGTCTTGTTAGAACCAGTGAATTCGGTCAAATAGTCCTCACATAGATTTGAGAATCTACCACCAGTACCCATTTCGCCAGATTGAATAACTTCATTGACGAATCCAACTTCTTGGCCGGATATAAAGGGTTTGTGAAAAGGAATCTGTTTTACCATAGACTCCCAAAAATACTAAGATTATTACAGCGAGCTAAGCTTTTATCGCATGATTACCAATTTGCCAAAATCTTGTTCGAAATATTTGTCGACAGAACCATTCAACATGGCCTCATAATTCTCTCCTTCAGCGTTCTTAGTGATGACTTTGTAGAAGTATACACCATTGGCCAAACGGTCTCCAAAGTCGTCAGTACCGTCCCATACATAGTCCGTTTGATGGGTTCCAATTTTCATCGGTCCCAATTCATCTTGGGTTATTTCCTTCACAATTCTACCAGAAGCGGTGTAAATTTGAATTTTAAAGTAGGCTGGAGTTTCATCACCTGTTAGCGTATAAACAAACCTTGTAGAAGTGGTAAAGGGATTTGGATAATTCAACACATTGGAAATCATCTTTTTATTAATGATTTTAAAGTTGATCTTGTAATCAATGGAACCGGATTGGTTGCCGGTAACATCTTCTCCTTGCACAATAAACTGATAGTCTCCATCTAAATCAAAAGTTGGATCCCATTCTATATAGGCTTCATTTTTATCATCATCAGCTGGAATGAAATTAACAGCAGGATTCGAGAAGAAAATTCCACGAGTTTCCTTTTCAGGATTGATTAAAATTAGCTTTAATAGAGAAGTATCTTTTAGTGATAAAAATGGATTTTCATCTTTTAGCCTAATAATTACATGAGGTTTGGCAGAAATAATATCTCCATTCATTATTGGGCTTCCGTCAAAAGTTACTTCTAACAAAGGATTTGTGTTGTCTGAATTTACAAAGAAATTATAGGTTCCAAAATTGTTGAATCGATATAGTTCTTTTGGACTATCGGAAGGATTAGCTTCTATTAGCAAATTGTTATTGCCTTTGTTTTGAAACGTTTCTAGATTAAAAGTAATATTTGTACTCTCTCCAGGAATCAATTCTTTAATGCCTACTGATTGCAGCGTAGATTCACCATCATTTGAAAAAGTGGCTCGTACTTGAGTATTGGAAATCGTCTTATGACTAGTATTGGTTACAGCGGTTTCAAATTTAAATTGTTCCCCTTCCTGTAAACTATCTTGATAGATGGTTAAAAATTCGTTTGGATCCAATGCCAGGTCAGGTAAACCTTCGTAAGTTATTCTCCAATAATTTAAGTTCGATGCTGTCCTTAAGGCATTGTCTCCTGATGTCATTCCAATTTCGAGATACGGGTATTGAGCTGCATCAATATTGCTTAAATCATAAGGCGGGGTAACTAAGTTTGACTGCAGAGTATCTTTTTCCCCAGAAGTTTTAACACCAATTAATTGAATAAATGAAATATCTGCTACATCATCCGGTAATTCTAGCGACCAGTCAAAAGAGGACCAAGATGCCGCCGGACCAACTAATTGGGTTGAGAATGTTCCGGCAGAAAGCAGAGTTGGTATAAAAACTTCTGTTACAATAGTGGAATTAAAGTCATTTGCTAAATCTTCAGCAAAAACTTGATTATTTTTTTGGAAGACGAAAGTGTATGGCCTAGACCCGGATTCTAAATTTCTTATCTTCGTGGCTCCTTGATCTTCTAGTACCGAAAAAATACTTTTACCGTTTGTTTGTTCGTCAAGCGCCCATGTTTCTGGATTGAAATCTTGATTAACATCCTTTAACACTGAAAAGCAAAAAACATATGAGTCGTCAGTAATAACATTTTCTATAAATTCAATAACAGTTGCTCTCTCTGCTTCCGTACTTGTGGGAAATGCAAACACAAAACTACTGGCTGGTGGATTGACACTTCCGTAATCACCGGGTGCATAGTTTCTCCAACCTCCTCCTGTTACTTTATCACCGACAACAAAGGCAATACCCGAATTCAACCAATTCCAAGGTCGAACCGAAATCGCTGGATTTCCAAAATTGTAAATATATTGCGGTTCATCATTCGGCTCCTTCACCTTATTTCTCAATGTTACGAAAAACCCATTCTTCAAATACTCAAACTCCTCCCCAGGCAAAACCTCCATCCCCTCAAACTCATTCTGCTTATACTGATAATAATGACTCTGATTCCATCCAGGCTCACTGTCCGCCAAATAAACAAAACTTCGATTCTTCCATATATAAGAAGAGGCGGCAGAAGTACTATCTGGACTAACTCTCCAGTAATACACCCGTTCATTTTCCCATGCTACCGGTGGCTCCCAATTCAAAACTCCGCCTCGTTGCGTAAATTTCTCACTTTTCTTAAAAGGGGAATTGAAATTCTCTGTCGTATCTATCTCAACCAACCAATCCTGCTCTTCAACCAAAGCATCCCTGGTGCTACAGACCAATTTCACGGGTTGATCATCATTCACAATTCCAAAATCTTGCGGAAACAATGGCTCCAAACTATTGTCAAAAATGAACACAGGGATACCGGCAATATTATCAGCACCTATTACTGCATTGTTCATTTCGGCTAAAGGGGAAGGTAATTCGCTGACTTCTAATTCGGTATCAATCTCTATGAAAAATCGATTAAGTCCTGCTGCTGCGGTTCCGTAGTTAGGTAACTTTACCGTAATAGTTTTACGTGAAAATGGAGCAAGTATACGATCTGATCGCAAGGAAAATTTATCGCCACTTGGAAGTTGTTGTTCAATAACTAATTGCACTGAATCTGAAACTGCTCGGCCCAAATTGACAACGTCAAAACTCATTTCAAAACTATCTAACTGTGCATTTAAGACTTCTGGTTTAAAGGTAACGGACTTTCCATCTACCACTAAGTCTGGTCCTGGGTGAGGGTTCATCAAGATTGCAGGATCACCATTTAAGGTAAGTTGTTGTACTAAAGTTCGGATTGTTATTCCCGTATTTCCGTTTAATGGGATTAAAGATTCTCGAATTATTTTTGCTAATGGTTCACCATAGTGATCCTCTCCAAAACTTCTGTAAAAGGAATTACCATATGCTCTTAATGCGGAAATATACCCAGGGCCTGTAGTGGCCAGGAATGATCCAGCTGCTTTTCCTTCATAGAAAACAAATCTTTCCGATACACCTGATCCTGATGTATGAATATCTCCGGAATAACAACCTAAGGAAATGATTAAAGGTAATTTTCCTTGATTGGAAAAGTTGTCGGGGTTGTCAATATTGAAATCAAAGGTTCCTGTTCCTGAGTGTCCAAAGAATGTAATCAGCGAAACACCTTCATTTATTAAATCAAATATTCCTTCTGATTCCGAAATTTGAATGGGATCTGTACTTGTCTTATAAAAAGTAGTAACATCCCCGCCAAAAGTAGGTTCTTCTATTATTGATTCAAAATTGGCTAAAGCGGAAGAAATTATTCCTTGAATAGTTACATCACCACCTGATAAGTGCAAGATGCTTTTCATCCAACCTTTATCATCAATTGTTTGGGGGCCATTTTGCGCAGCCACCATATCTTTCATTTTATTCAAATAGGTGGTAACTTCTTCTTTTGTTGATGCCGCTAATCTTCCTACCGGTAAAACAGCAATATCACTATTTGGGCTAGCAAGCATTAAATTGTCAGAACCTGGGGTTCCCAAAGTTGGAACATAAAAACTTTCGTTGATTGGATTATTTAATTGTGCCGCTGTTCGGGTCTGCTCATATTTTCTACCTTTCCCTAATAGGAAAACCATTTCTGGGTTCGGCCAATTTTTCTTGATATAGTTGGCGAAGTTTCGAATGGAAATTGGATGCCTTTGAACACCGTAGGAAAATACTTCATAAAGGTCAGTTACATTAATAACCTGAACATCGTAAGATCCACCTGCTGCACTTGCTCGAAATGCTGCATATTCCTGTACCACATTTGTTCCATTGTCCGCATTGTTTAACAATGGATGAGTGATGATAATATAATTGGAATTACTAATTGAAAAATCTTCAAATTCTACCTTGCTAATTGTTCCTACATTTTTTACTCCGGTATCATTATTAACCACCACCACTTGGCGATCTTGACTACCAGCAGGAAGGCCATATCTGACTGTTCCATTTACATTGTCACCAGTAATTCTAGTCTTGTTTTTTATATCGTAAAAAACTGGATTTCCAGAAGTTAAATCGAGGTTAGTTATCTCAATTAGTGATTTGTTACCAGTAGCAATTTCAAAGGAGAAAAAATTTGCACCATCGAGATCAAAAGATCTTGGATAAGTAATTTCAGCAATGGCAATTGCATATCTATCATTGTTGTCAAAACTTCCAGTAACGGTCAGTACGTTTTCATCCTGAAGAGAAGCATTTGAAACAGCCTCATTAACATTTACTAGACGATGTCCTCCAAATTCTTGTGAGGAAATCACAGTGCCATTAAGTGTTACCTCTAGATTGTGAGCAAGTAAATCACTAAACATATTTAAATTGAATCGACTTGCAGGACCATTATCAACAAGGAATGGAGTAGGGATATCGATGCTGTGTTCCGTATCATAGGGTCCAGCGAATCCTTCTCCGGAATCGAAATTGCTAAATTTTACATTATTTGCATCTTTCCATGAATAATGACGATTGTTGAAATTAAGTGTTGAGGTATGTGTGAAATAATTTAGCGGTGAACCTGAAGGGTCATTTGTCAAAGTTGTATAACGCTGTCCATTCCCAGTTCCATTCCAAGTCAAATAATAAGCCGCCTCGTCCGTTACGATACTGAAATCTGGGTTCAGCTGGTCTTCCTCTTGTTCAAATAAAAATTTGTCAAGTTGAGAGGTGTTTTTTTCTGCGTAAAATTCTATATAATCAGTTCCGCCAAAATTTCCATTGGTTGTGACATAAATCGGAATTTCTTCCCCGTATGCGAATAACTGAAAATCATTCCCTGACACAGCGGTCATTGGTATTCCTGCAGCTACAAGGTTGGCTTGTGGAATACGATAAACACCATCTTCTGCTATAGTTATTTTATAATACTCTTGATCATACTCAATCCATTCCAATCCGTAAAGACTATCCTGTCCATTCCACATCTGGGCAAAGGATGAATATTGAAAGCAAAAAATAATTAGAGCGGCAAGTAATAAATTTCTCATACCTCGGGAAAAATTAGGTTTTGTGTGTTTTGATTGTATACTTTTTAAGGCAAAAATTAAACCTATTTGTTATATGTCCTTCAATTTTTAGACATTTCTACGAATTACGTCTAAAAATAGGCAAATTTGTCTTACATATTACCTGATTATCAGGTTTTTATACGGAAATAGAAGGGAAATGTTGGGAAGGAATACCTTTTCAAAACGCATTGAAATAATCTATTATTATGTTAATGCTTCAGTAGATTCCCTTATTTTTTCAAATCAACATTTTCTTGAATATAATACGATCAAATCCAACCTTTGGATGCCTTATTCTCCTCATCTTGAAATATCACCCATTAGGGTGAGTATGAGGATAGTAATTCGCGTTAATTTTGTATTAGATAAACAAGTAAGTTTAGATAAGGCAATATGATCCTGGTCACCTAAGTGAACCAGGATTTTTTTATGCCTGTGGCAATATAGTTAATCTAGTATAAGACGCACGTTGGCTTCCATTTGTCTCTCTTTTTCTTCAAGTGAACTACTTTGGCTATTTTTGAAAATCATTCATCAAAATATCCAAAACTATGCGTTGGCAAGGAAGAGAAGAAAGTAAAAATGTAGTCGATAGCCGTCGAAGTAACCGGAAAAGAAACGTTGGCGCTGGACTCGGTCTTGGGTCTCTTATCATAATTGGACTGGCTTTATTTCTTGGTCAAGACCCCAGTGCAGTTTTACAAAGTATGGAAGGGCAGCAGGCTCCTAGTACTCAACAATCTCAACCAAGTGCTGCAGATGATCAGTTGGCTAGTTTTGTCAAAGTAGTTTTAAAAGACTGTGAAGATGTTTGGAACCTTTTGTTTCGAGAACAATTAGGTAGAGAATATCAAGATCCTATTCTAGAAATATATTCTGGCCAAGTTCAATCTGCCTGTGGAATGGGAAGTGCAGCCTCTGGACCATTTTATTGTCCTGGTGATAGCAAAGTATATATAGATCTTTCCTTTTACAAGGATTTGAAAACCAAATTTCAAGCCCCAGGAGATTTTGCCATGGCCTATGTAGTAGCCCATGAAGTTGCCCATCATGTTCAAAATCAATTGGGAATTACGATGGAAGTTCAAAACCAAAAAAGAAGAATTTCCAAAGCGGCTTATAACGACCTTTCAGTTCGACTGGAACTACAAGCTGATTTTCTGGCTGGAGTTTGGGCACACCATGCGCATAACATGAATAATATTTTGGAGCATGGTGACATCGAAGAAGCGATGAATGCTGCACATGCCATCGGAGATGATCGAATTCAGATGCAATCTCGTGGTTACGTCGTCCCTGACAGCTTTACGCATGGTACTTCTGAGCAACGGATAAGATGGTTCCGAAAAGGGTTAGAAAGTGGAGATCTGAGATTGGGTGATACTTTTGATGCCGCAGTTCTTTAGGGGAAAACAAGGGGGCCCATCTTAGGATAAATATGTTTTGCTATGGAATTTATTATTCATTGAAAACCAGTTATATCTCTTACGTATAAAATTTGTCAATTGCTTTAATTGTAGAAATTAATGAATCAAATTGTAATGCCTATTTGTCACAAGTGAAAAATAAATACGTTTAAGATACATATGGATTCATTGACCCAAGGATTATTAGGGGCGGCAACCTTTGCAATTGTAAAAGATAAAGATATTGGTAAAAAGTCTTTGATGATTGGAGCAATTGCTGGAACAATACCTGATCTAGACGTACTACTTGCCCCTTTTTTTAATGACATTGAATTTTTAACCATACATAGAAGCGTATCACATTCAATTGGATTGGCAGTTATACTTAGCTTTTTGCTTGGTGAAATCTTTTACAGATACTATAAACAAAAGCATTCAAGAAAAAGCTGGAATTTTGCTTTCTTTCTTTCAATTTTTACCCATTCATTGTTGGACTGGTGTACTACCTATGGAACAAAACTTATAAGCCCATTTGACGATCATCTCTTTTCGCTAAATACCATCCATGTCTTCGAACCTGTATATACAGGGATACTAATTGGGGGAATTTTTTTTTATCTCTTAAAATCCAGAAAGAACTTGAAGAGTAAAGCAATTAAATACTCTTTAGTTTTCTCAACTTGTTACCTATTAATCGGAATCGCATTTAAGAATCACGCATATTACCATTTCAAAGGCCAACTAGAAAAGGATAATTTGGCTTATGAAGATATATTAGTATCTCCGACACCATTAAATATATTTCTATGGCATGGTATCATTAAACAAAAAGAAGGATATCAATT
>CALGJW010000159.1 GCA_937930025.1 uncultured Saprospiraceae bacterium
TCAAATACCTTGGACCATTCTTTAAATTTAACCCTGGAAAAAGGATATCGTTTATCTTTTTGTGGTCCGGATTCAGCAACTTCTTGGTATTGATTACCATCAAATAGGTTCATCACGAAATAGCGCTTATCTTCCGTAGTGTACATTTCTCCTTCTTTAGCTAACAATCTGGGAGGAGTGTCTTTATTGTATCTATTATGGTCATAGATCAATACATCTTTTATACTTCTGTTGTCCTCTCCTTTTTCTCCAATAAACATGGTGAAACCTTTGAAGTCGTCATTGAATACGCCTTCTTCTAAATTTAGAGTTGGTTTATTTCTTCGAATGTCAAATAACCTTGTTTTGAATTGTAGGTTTGCTACAGGAATTAGACGATCTGCGCTGATATAGGAAAAAATGGATATTACAAAACAAATAACCATAAGAGGAGCCATGGTTCTTAGAAGGGGCACTCCAGCAGACTTTAAACTGGTAAGTTCATAGCGTTCTGCTAAGTTCCCCATTACCATAACTGTGGAAATAAGTACTGCAATGGGTAGAGCAGTAGGGAATAAAGAAATTGACAAATAGAAAATTAGCTCTGTTAGAATAAAGATATCAGCACCTTTACCAACGATTTCATCCACATAAGTCCATAGGAAGGACATTATCAACACAAACAGTGCGATGAAAAACGTAAGAATAAATGGAGGTAGAAAACTCTTGACGAGTAGTCTATCAATCTTTTTTAGCATTATCTCCTTTAAGTATATAGGCTATAACGCAAAAATAACAGAGTTGCTGTGAAAACCAGCTGTATTATTAAAAGGCTGTGGAATACTTTATCGTGCGATTTGTGGTAAGGTTCTTATTTTTGGCTTTACTAGTTTAATAAACTTTAAAGCATTAATCTTAATTGAACTTTCTGTTTTGTTTAAATCCTTCTTCATCATGTCATTTTTAACCCTGTATATTCATACAGGAAGTTAGTTAAATGCGAGGCATGTTAGTGGTTTTTGGGAGGATGTTGATATGCTAATTACTTTTGTAATTAACTGATGTTCAAAGGATTATAATTATTTTGGGTTTAATTACCTCAGCAATATATGTTTTTTTTTAGAAGTATGTAACTAAAGTTTTCCACAAATCGTCCTACAATCGAATGAGTCCACTAGAATACCAAGAACGCATTTGGCCGCTCAGACAGCAGCTTTTTCAAGTGTCTTTGAACATTTTGAAGCGACCTACGCTGGCCGAAGATGCCGTACAAGAAGTGTTGATAAAAGCCTGGGAAAAACGAGCAGAATGGGGTCATATCACCAGCTGGAAGGCTTGGCTATTAACCTTAACACGTAACAAATCCCTGGATTTCTTGAAATCCAAGCATAATAAGAGTGCTGATCTGGATAAAGTACCTGTTAAAGTAGAGCCTGACGCCAATCCGTATGAAAATGCGGAACAAAGCGATCTGATGAATAATCTCAAGGGATTTATCGCAGAATTGAATGAAAAACAAAGAAATGTCTTCGAACTAAGAGAATTTGGACAAATGAGCTATGCCGAAATAGCCCAAGAGTTAGATATCTCTGAAGCTCAAGTAAAAGTTGCCTTACACCGTGCCAGATTGGCACTTAGAAAAAAACTTACAACCATAGTAGATTATGGAAAATAAAAAACATATCGATCAATTATTGGAGAAATTCTGGGCAGGGGAAACCAACCTTGCGGAAGAATCCATCCTTAGAAAAGCGATCAATAACCCAAAAGCTTCAGAAGAACTGAAGGAACTGAGATCTTTGTTTCAAGGGCCTAGCCAATCAATTGCATTGACCACCTCAGCTACAGATAAATTTGATCAGGCTTTTCAAGCAATCCAAATGGAAGCTTTGCTCGAGAAATATTGGGAAGGAGAAACAAGCCTGGAGGAAGAAGCAAGCCTTAGAGAGGCAGTTTATAATCCTTTAGCAACTAATAAATTAATTGCAGCAAGAAATATTTTTACAGCCCCAGCACCCAAAGCAAATTTTTCTAAAGAAGGCGAAGCTAAGATGGAAGCCTTTTTTACTAAAATTCAAAGAGAAGAAGGAAAAGTAAAAACACTTCCTGAAGCAAAAGTCAAGAAATTACCAAAGCGAAATTTGCTGAAAATTGCAGTTGTCGGATTACTCTTAATTGGTATCGGAGGAATCTGGACGAATAGAGTAAATAACTTAGAAAGAGCAGAGGCGCAATTAGCTTATGAACAAACCAAAGAGGCACTCGAACTTTTAGGAATGCATTTCAATAAAGGACAAGAAGCAACCTTAAATTCAGTAAAAGACGCCAGTGACAACCTTGGCATTTTAAATTAATAAATTCAATCAAAGAAAATGAAATATTTACTTAGCTTTTTAGTAGTCGGAATACTTAGTATTTCTACCGGATTTGCACAAACAGATGCAATCGTAAAATTTTTCGACAAATATATGGATGATGATAGATTCACCATGGTATATGTCACCCCTAGAATGTTCCAAATGCTAGATCGCCTTGGAGCAGATAATGAAGATCCCAATGGGGATGTCATTATGCAAGTAGCAAAGGACTTACGTGGTCTACGGATACTTACCACAAAAGAGAACCCTGTTGCCTTCTACAAAGAATTTGACACAAAGTTTAATAAAAGCGCTTACGAACCTTTAATGCTCGTAAGAGATAAAGGATCAGATGTTAAATTTTTAATCGAAGAGACGGGTGATTATGTAAGAGAATTAGTCATGCTTGTTGGTGGCGCTGAAGAATTCGTTATGCTATCTTTCGTAGGTAACATTGACCTAAATAAAGTGTCAAAACTTTCTAAGCAATTAAGCTTGCCAGGCGGAGAACATTTAGAAAAATTAGAAGATAAAAATTAGTGCCGAATTAGCCTAGCTTTTTTAGCACTCCTACTATTCCATATTTAAAAATCAGGAGGCACTTCGCTTCCAAAACTTACCTCAACATGAGAACGATCATTTTCATGATGCTAGCAATAGCATCCCTACAATCCTGTGCCCAATCCAACACAATTAATTCATTCTTCGATGCAGTCCCTGAGTCAGACGACATTTTTAAATTAGAACTCTCTGGTTTCTTTTTGAAAATGGCAACTTCTAACACGGAAGAAGGAAACATCACCAAAGGAATTAAATCTGTCCGTATTATTGGATCGGATAACCTTTCACTCCTTCCGAATACTGCAGTAAAAAGACTGTCCAATGGACTGCGCAGTGAATCATTTGAACCGTTGGCAGAAATCCGAGATGGAAAAGATAAAATAGAATTTCTGATTAAGGAAAACAAAGAAGTCATAACAGACTTTGTTGCGAAAATTCAAGACAATGATGGTGGATTTCTTCTCATTGCCATCGAAGGAGCATTTAGCTTTGATGATATTGACGGACTAGACTTAGATTTTGAGGGATCAGATTATTTAAAGAAAGTACCTGAAGAGAAAAAATTTCCAAGAGCTTAGCATAAGCACCTATATAGAATAATAAAGAAGCTGTCGCAAGATGGCTTCTTTTTTTTTGTTGAAAATTGAGTAAATAGACCACAGTGTTAATCGAGGAGTTCTAAAAATTAACCTATTTTGCATCAGAACCAATTGACGTAAAATGAAACAAAGTCTCTACTTCCTACTCTTCCTTTTTCCTATTTTTTGTGTAGCCCAAGCACCAGTTCCACCCGCTTCTACTGCGGAAGAAAGATTAGCGAGTTTTGAACAACGAAAAAAATTGATTCAATCTTCTCAGTTTAATGAGTTACAATTTACTTCTGTCGGTCCTACAGTATTTGGAGGTAGAATTGTTGATCTTGCAGTTAATCCGAAAGATCCTTCCATTTTTTATGCCGCCTATGCCAGTGGTGGACTTTGGTTTACTGAAAATAATGGCATAACCTTTACGCCGATTTTTGACCACGAAGCCGTAATGACTATTGGTGATATTGCAGTTGATTGGGAGCTTAACCACATCTGGATTGGTACTGGCGAAAACAATTCTTCTCGCTCTTCTTATGCTGGTTTGGGAATCTATAAATCAGAAGATGGAGGGAAAACTTGGAAGAATAGAGGCCTCCTTGATTCGCATCATATTGGAAGAATAATCTTACATCCAACTGATCCCAACATTTTGTGGGTTGCGGCCCTAGGTCATCTATATTCTGATAATCAAGAACGTGGAATTTATAAAAGCACCGACGGAGGAATCACATGGTCAAATACACTTTTCATAAACCCAAAAGCAGGGGCCATTGATTTGATAATTGATCCTCAAGATGAAAATACGCTCTATGCAGCTTTTTGGGAAAGAGAAAGAAGCGCATGGAATTTTGTGGAATCTGGCTTGGGATCTGGAATTCATAAATCTACGGATGGAGGAACAACTTGGTCCAAAATTTCTGGAGGAAAATCTGGTTTTCCATCTACGGCAGGAACTGGTAGAATCGGACTTACAGCTTCTGTGGAAAATGGAAAAACAATCGTCTATGCGGTCCTTGATAATTACGATAGAAGACCGGCGGAGGAAAAGAAGAAGGATAAAGAAGGGTTGGTAAAAGGAGATTTTGAAAATATGTCTTCAGCCGATTTCGCAATCATCAATAATGAAGACCTAGATAAATTTCTAAAGAAGAATAATTTTCCCAAGAAGTATTCTTCTAAAAAAGTAAAACAACTGGTTCAGAAAGGAACTATGAAGCCAGTGGCGTTGAAAGAATATTTGGAAGATGCAAATAGTTTGTTGTTTGATACTCCTGTGATTGGAGCTGAATTATATCGCAGTGAAGATGGTGGATCAAAGTGGTCGAAAACCCACGATGGCTATCTGGACGATTTGTTTTATTCCTATGGGTATTATTTCGCTCAGGTAAGAGCAAATCCTTCCAATGCAAATGAACTTTATATTTTCGGTGTACCGGTATTAAGATCTGATGATGGAGGAAAAAACTTTAAGTCAATCAATGGGGATAATGTGCATGCTGATCATCATGCTTGCTGGATCAATCCGGATCGCCAAGGACACGTTATCATTGGGAATGATGGTGGAGTAAACATTAGTTATGACGCAGGAGAGAATTGGATCAAATGCAATAGCCCGGCCGTCGGACAATTCTATTCAGTCGAAGTGGACAATGCGACTCCGTATAATATATACGGAGGTCTCCAAGACAATGGTGTTTGGTATGGACCTTCAAATTACGAAGCTTCCACCCGCTGGCAAGCTTCCGGTAAATATCCCTATGAATCCATTATGGGCGGAGATGGGATGCAAGTGAAAATTGATAGTAGAGACAATACAACTGTTTATACCGGATTTCAATTCGGAAATTACTATAGAGGTAATGTAAAGACCGGGGATGTTGAGTATATCACACCTAAACATGAATTGGGCGATCGGCCATTGCGATGGAATTGGCAAACACCCATTCATCTTTCCATTCATAACCAGGATATCTTTTACATGGGGTCTAATAAATTTCATCGTTCCTTCAACCAAGGAGAAGATTTTGACGCTATTAGTGAAGATCTGACGACAGGGGGGATTAAAGGGGACGTAGCCTATTCAACATTGACTTCCATTCATGAATCTCCAAAACATTTTGGACTGCTTTATGCGGGTTCGGATGATGGTTTGGTGCATTGTAGTAAAGATGGCGGCAACAGTTGGGAAAAATGCAATGAAGGTTTACCGGAACGCATGTGGATTACGCGTGTACAAGCTTCCAATCATGCAAAGTCCCGGGTTTATCTTAGCATGAATGGATATCGCTGGGATGACTTTAAAGCCTATGTTTTTGTTTCTGAAAATTATGGGAAAACATGGCGGTCCATCGTTGGTAATTTGCCACATGAGCCGATTAACTTAGTGGAAGAGGATTCAACTAATCCTGATATCCTTTATGTCGGAACAGACAATGGATTATATGTTTCTTTAGATCGTGGTTCCTCTTGGCAAATTCTAAAA
Source organism: uncultured Saprospiraceae bacterium (assembly GCA_937930025.1). Classification (GTDB taxonomy): domain Bacteria; phylum Bacteroidota; class Bacteroidia; order Chitinophagales; family Saprospiraceae; genus JABDJM01. The sequence continues at coordinate 5,967 of CALGJW010000159.1, forward strand.
GGAAATCTTCCCGCGGCTCCGGTTCATGACATTGCTATTCATGAAGGAACTGAAGACTTAATAGTCGGAACACATGGAAGATCTTTTTGGAAAGGTTCTGTCAAAGAAATTCGACAATTGTCTGATGAAGTGCTATCGACGGATTTATCACTTCTGAAAATCAACAATAAGAGGCGTGCGGGAAATTGGGGAAAGTCTTGGTCAAAGTGGAGGGACATAAATATTCCCGAAATGATATTCCCGGTTTATTCCAAGACTAGTCGCAATGTTGAATTCACTGTAAAGGACGAAGTTGGAAATATCTTGTCGAAATGGAACGCTGATCTTAAGGCTGGAGTAAATTATGTAAATTATAATTTGGAAACTACAAAGGCCCAAATCGATCGACTCAATAAAGAGTTGGAAGAAAAAGATCAAGTGAAAGAAGTGGATAATGAAAAGTGGTATCTGCCAAAAGGAAAATATATTTTAGAAGCAGTGGGAGCTAGCGATTCGACTAAATTTGAATTAGAGTAAAAATTCTTTGAAGAAAAATATAGAAATCATTAAGAAGGGCGGCCTTTTGTTGCTCTTGATAATTATGGCCTTTGAGGTAGTTCGCTCATCTATGCGAGATGGTGATTTTATCGGGTACATCCGAGCGGGAAGATTAACCTTGGATGGTGCTTTTATTTATAGTGATTATCTAAATACCTGGCCACCTTTTTTCTCTGTTTTTTGCGTACCCTTTGCTTGGTTGGATCAACTAAATGGAACGATCCTCCGGGGATGTTGGACTGCGCTCATGATAGTCGCTTTTTTTTACTGCATGAGAATAAGCCTCCAATGGCTTACCAATCAAAAGCTATGTTGGCCATTTCAATCTGCTGGAGTGGGGGAGCTATCCTTTACTTCGCCCATTGTCCTAATTCCATTTTTGATTCTATTCCGATTTGTATTAGACAATCAAACCAATCTACAAATAAATATCTTTTTGCTCTTGGCTTGTTTGCTTTGTATTAAGTATTGGTCCCAAGAAAAAATATTGCCTGCATCTTTTTTATTGGCCTTGGCAATTGCTGTGAAAGCTTATCCAATTTTTCTTCTGTTCTTTTTTCTTTTCAAGCTGCAATTTCGATTGGTAGCCTGGGCAATTTTAATGCTATTGATCATCAATGGAATTCCATTTTTAGTTTATGGATTAGAAGATGCTAGTACATACTATGCTCATTGGTGGAATGAGATAGCCTCTCCTTATCCAGAAAGTAATCATAAGAATCAATCCTTTAATGCGCTGCTCAGAAATTATCTTCATACCGATTCGCAAAAGCTGATGGTTTACTTTAATTTCTTAGACCTCGAATTGTCCACGTTGAAAAAACTGGGCTATGCGATCATTGGAGTAGTCGCACTTTATCCTATGTATATTTTCGGATTTAAGATGGATAAGAAAATGGATATCAATGCCCAGCTAGAATTCGCTTTTGTTTTTGCAGCCATTTGTATTCTTTCACCCGTAGCCTGGAAATCAAATTTTATATTTTTATATCCAGCCTATTTATTGATCTATTATTGGGTATTTATAAAAAAGGAAGCCTTGCATAGGCCCATTCGAGAAGGGATTAAAGTGCTGTTCTTTGCCTCTCTTTTTCTTAATATTTTTTCTAGTGAATTATTTATCGGGAATTATTTTTCTGACGTGCTGGAATCATTTTCCTGTATCACCTTCGGGACTATTTTTGTTTTGATAGCAGTGGTAATGATTTACAGAAATAAGTCTGATCTGGCTTAGCTTTTTCAGTAGGTTAATAAAGTACAGTCACAGCTCCCGAAATTAACTCCTTGGCACCATCCTTAAATTCTACTTCGACCAAATAGACATAAACACCAGTAGGAACAATTTTTCCTTTAAACCTTCCATCCCAAAATTTATCTGTTTCCAAACTTTGAAAATTGTTGACTGCATATACAAGGCCGCCGTAACGATTGAAAATTTTCAGTGAAATAATTTCTGTTATATCCCCAGCATCAAATAGTATAAATTGATCATTAAGTCCGTCGTTGTTTGGTGAAAAAACATTTGGGATATATAAATCTCTACAACTAGGTTCAACTGTAACTGTTGTCGATAATACCTGTTCTCCACAGAAATGATCTATGCTTACTTGATATTGTCCGGTGGAAGATGCTTCATAGATTGGATCAGTGGATCCATCCTGCCAGAGGTAACTGGCATCAGGAACGGTCACATCAAAAAGTATCATTTGATCAGGACAAAGGGTCACAGGGCTTTCTGCTAACGCCTCAGGCAATGTTACAAAGGTCGCCTCTATGCCATCGTGTGATTCACATTCGTCGTTCACCGTTACTGTCACTGCGTAATTCCCAGTTTCATAGATACTTATAAAAGGATCAGTTTCCTGGGTAGACCATGTATATTCTCCTCCCACAGTGGTAGCATCCAAGAGGAGCGTATCTCCTGCGCAAGCCAACTCATTTTTCAAGTCAAACAAAATCGAATCACCTACTACTTGAATTGTAACGGTGTCATAAATAAACTCAATGCATGAGATTTCTAATCTTACAAAATAGGTCGTAGTCGTTTGGGGGGTTGCCTCAGGATTTTGAATGTCTGTTGCAGAAAGTCCATCACTCGGTGACCAAAGATAGGATAGGGCTTCAGGTGCTTTTAATTGAATTGAACCACCTGGGCACATCACAAAATCAGATAATGGTTCAGGTTGGTAAACCGAGCTCTGACAAACGAAATGTTCATTGACTAAACTTCCTGTAGCAGAAGTAAACCCCCAATAGACAATTGGATTGCCATTAAATATTTCTGAGACTATATCTCCTTGATAAGTTAGTCTAGACTTACAATCAAAAAAAACCTCCAGCGTTTGGGAAGCCGCATTCCAACTTATAGTAATGTCAAAATATTGGCAACGCTCAATGTTTTTGTTGTCTGGATCTGCTTGAATAGGACCTGCCAGATTGTTGGATGAACTATGATTCAATCCGCCTGATTTTAAAATAGCCATATGATCTTCAGTCGGGTCACTAAATTCATTGTTCTTATAAGTATCAAATTCGATACCCAATGAATTTTCAAGTCCTCCAAAACCCAACTCGCCTCCGGCTAGGCCTAACTGGCCAACTTTGTCTATTAGCACAAAGCAAATACCATCAGCTCCGTCGTCGTTGCAGCCCAAGTTGATTTCAGCCGTATAAGTGAAATTACTATTTAAGTCTATTGGAATTTCATTCCACATCGCTCCACTAGAAAAGGTATTTTCAGTACTGAGCTGTATACATTCGCCAACCTCCACAGCATCTTCTAGCAAAATAAATTAGGCAGAGAGATTCTGTACCGTAAAAAGTATAAATAAAAGATAAGTACTATTACGTATGTCCAACAATTAAGAATTAAGAAATGAGTAAATTGTAACGGTATAAGTCCAGAACGATTATTAAGCCATTCGATTGCGTCATGTTTTTATAATCAATTGTGGCTATGGCCAATAATTCTTGTCAAAATGGCTAGAATTTTTCACCAAATACTAATTGTAGACAGCATTCTACTAATTGGCCCTTAATTTTCCATAGAATACCCTTAAATTACCATTGAATTGCTGAGAATCTAGCTGTATATTTAAGACTTACTGATTATTTTAGCTTTTCAAATATAAAAATCATTGTTTTCAGGTATAAATCCATCGAAAATAATTTTGAATATTTGATTTTTCACCCAAACGGGTGAGTTTTAAAAGATAAAGGAAGATTACCTTTGTATCAAGCTTAGGAAATCTTTTCCAAAAAATAACTTATGAAAAAATTAATAACCCTTTGTATTGCTTTTTCCGTGGTTACGGCTGGCTTCAGTCAGTTTAAAATAGAAACGGGAGCAACCGTCACTTTTACTGGAAGTGCCACTTTAGTCCTGCAAGATGTGGACTTGATCAATGAAGGCACCATCAATGAAGGTAGCTCAACAATCATTTTCAAAGGCGCTGCCGATAGTGAAATCACTTCGGGAGGTGCCACTCTGTATAACCTCTCAATGGAAAAGGACGCTGGATTCAATGTAATTGCACAAGATGCAACTATTGTTTCCAACGAACTTTCATTTGACAACACTGACAACAAATTTATTTTAGGTGCTAATGATTTGAATCTTGAAGCTGGTGCTACGGTAACCGGAGCTGATAGTGATGATTATGTTCAGGCCGATGGAACTGGTTATATGAATAAGGAGTATTCTGCCGCTGGAACTTTTAACTACCCGATCGGAGATGCTTCAAACTATACACCTATAGAATCCAATTTTACAGGAACTGTTGGTGCTGCTGCGGCTATTAAAGCTAAGGTAAATTCGGTTGTTCATCCAAATCTTCCATCTGATGCTTCGGATTATATCTCAAGATATTGGGATGTCGAAGCTACTGATATAACTACTTATTCTAATACTTTAACAGGAACTTATGTTACTGGTGATCTTACTGGAATGGCGAGTAAAGTAAAAGGAGCTGCATACGATGGTACAGATTGGTCATACAATGGCGGAGCTGCCGCTACCAATCAAGCTATTGGAGTTGTGGATGAGTTAATTGCTGATTTTAGTGGATCTAATTTCTTTGGGAAAGTAGACGTCTCATTATTACTTCAAGGACCTTTTTCTGGTGGTACCATGAGTACCAATCTTACTTTGCCTTTAACAAGTCCTTATTTAGATGCGCCTTTGACAGTAACTACTATTCCAGCTGGTGTTGTTGATTGGATTAAGATCCAAGTAAGAGATGCTTCAACTCCTTCAACGGTTGTTAGTAATCACAGCGCTTTCTTAAAGTCCGACGGATCTGTTGTTGGAGAAGATGGAACTGCATTACCTTTATTGAAAGATGCTAACCCAACTGGCTATATAGCCATTTATCATAGAAATCATTTACCAATTAGAACTGCTTCGACGTTAGATTTAGTTGACCCTGTTTTACATGATTTCAGTGCAGGACTTTCAATGGCATATAATGATCCATCTGTTCCTAATGATGCTATGGCAGATGTAGGAGGCGGAGCATTTGCTTTGTACAGTGGTGATGCAAATGGTGATGGATTTATTCGATATACAGATGCTTTTATACCGCCATTCACATTTATTAATTCTGATGCATTAGAAGTTTTTTCTATTCTTGGAAATTCGTCTAATGCGCAATTAGCTGGATATTACAATTCAGATGTAAACATGGATGGATTTGTTCGATATACGGATGCTTTTATACCGCCTTTCACATTTATTAATTCTGATGCATTACAAGTTTTTTCCACTCTAGGAAATTCGTCAAATGCTCAACTAGAAGAAAACATAGACTAATGAAAAATATATTTACACTTATACTTTCTTTACTTGTTACTGGATTGTTTGCTCAACCTCTTGGGTTAATAGATGGTGCAATTTCCCAGACAGGTGGAGTTTTTAAAGTAGAATACACGGCTAATGCAGCCATGCCAGCTGGCGTGAATCTTAATCCAATAAATATTTGGTTAAAAGTTCCTGGCACAATGGATCCTGGCACATTTACTCTGACTTCTAACCCATTTGGAGCGGTTGAAGGAACTGAATTTGCATCTGGGTCTTATTATATCCCTTATCAAATCTTAACTGAACAGCCGTTGTCTACTTTTCCTGTTGGTGTAGCGGTAACTATGTTAGAATTTACTGTTCCTGCAGGAGTTACTGAAGTTGCACTCTCAGGAGGTGATTTTGGAATGATGGGAATGGGAAGTAACTGGCCGGGTAGTTCAGTAGTTCAGGGAACGGATAATCTAATGACATGGCCAATTAATTCAAACGCTCCACTCCCAGTAGAACTAACCTCCTTCGACGTTAAAAAGAAAGGAGAAGAAAACGCAATGGTCACTTGGACAACTTCTTCAGAACAAAATACTTCTCATTTCGAAGTAGAAAGATCTTTAGACAATGGTAACCAGTGGGAAAAAGTAGGTGTTGTCTCTGCAGAAGGAAATTCAACAAACTTGAATACTTACACTTTTGAAGATAAAAATCTTAAGCGCTTCATCGATAAGAACCAGTTAATCTATTACCGCTTGAAGACTATTGATTTTGACCAAAGTCATCAATTTTCTCAAACAAAGAATATTGAAGTTAATTTAGAATCTATATCTATTGCAGTTTATCCAAACCCTACTATAGATGGCGTACAAATTACTGTTCATTCTAAGGATAAAGCAGAAGAATTAACTGCAGTAGTAAAAGATCTACATGGAAGAACTTTGCTTGCTCAAAACTTGGGAAGAGCAAAAATGATCAACCAATACATCAACTTTTCAGAACTAGCGTCAGGTACTTACTTCTTGTCAGTTCAATCTGAAGGAAGAGTATTTGCTACAAAACGTTTGGTAGTGCTAGATAAATAAATATCATTAACCCCGATATATAACTAAGTTTCTGTTTTTATTTTAAAAGCTCTTGGGTACCCTGCCCAAGAGCTTCTTATATTAACTGACTTTTTTCTAATAAAAAAGTGCGACCCAGTGAATTCTTTGAGGCGCACTTTTACTATTAGAAAAGCTGGATTACTTTGACTTATTCTCGTTCGCCTTTTTCATGGCCTCTCCAATCTGGTTACTTGCACTAAAGCTAGCCACCATATTATTTAACATATCTGATCCTGCTTGGGGAGAATTTGGCAAAAGGATTAAATTAGAATTCGTATGCTCTCCAATGGATTGCAAAGTATCATAATGTTGGGTTACCACTATAAGCGCAGATGCCTCCTGAGAGTTGATGCCAACTTTATTTAGCGTTTCAACCGATTCTTCTAGACCTCTAGCAATCTCTCTTCGTTGATCGGCTATACCTTGTCCTTGCAATCTTTTGGATTCTGCCTCAGCCTTGGCTTTTTCTACGATTAATATTCTCGCAGCATCTCCCTCGTATTGAGCAGCGATCTTTTCCCGCTCAGCAGCATTAATTCTATTCATCGCTTCCTTAACTTGTCCATCTGGATCGATGTCCGTTACTAAAGTTTTGATGATGTCGAATCCGTATTCACTCATTGCTTGATTCAATTCTAATTTTACCGCAATGGCGATATCATCTTTACGCTCAAATACATCATCCAATTTCATCTTTGGAACTTCCGCTCGAACCACATCAAACACATAAGAAGTGATCTGATCATGCGGATTATCTAATTTATAATAAGCATCGTAAACTTTTGCTTTGATAACCATGAATTGAACAGATATCTTTAATCGTACAAATACATCATCCTTTGTCTTGGTCTCAACGATGACATCAAGTTGCTGTATTTTCAAGTTGACTCGATTTACAATCTTATCGATTATGGGAATTTTTAAATGCAAACCCGATCCACGAATGGATTGAAATTTTCCAAATCTTTCAAGTACAGCAGCTGTTTGCTGCTTTACAGTAAAAAACACGGCACTTAGCAGAAAGGCTATAACAACTAGCCAGGGTAGGTATGAAAATAAATTAGGTATTACTGTTTCAGGATCCATATTCGTTTGTTTTGATGATTAAATGTTACACTCAAGAGTATTAAATGCTTTGAGTTAATAGTAAGATTACAAATTATTTGCAAATTTCTAGAAAAATGCGACCAAGCAATATTTTTAGTAGATTAAATAACTGGATATTTTTTCACTCTTATTTTAGAGAAATATGCCAGTCTTTCATAAGGAAAGCCAAATTTGACTTTCAAAACCGCATCGAAAATTTTCAAAAAAGAGAAGGGTCAATGTGAAATTCTTTAAGCTTTTATTCTAAGTAGTTGGCATGTTGAAAGTAGTAGTGAACCTTGGTTTGACTTTATATATTATGATCAATTTTGCCGTTTTATGGCAATTTTTGGCATTTCATGATTTCATGAGGATGAATTAAGTGACAATGCCAATAATTGCCAAGGTTTTTTTACTTTTATAATTCTAAGTTTTATTCCTTAAAAATTTGATTGCTAAGTATTTAAGAGTAAATCAAACTTGCTTTATGACCTCTAAGAATCGATCTATTTTAATTGTAAAATTAATGCTGATTTCGGCATTCCTACAACTGAGTCATTTTAGCTTTGCTCAGAGTAACTATTTGAATTTGCCTACTGATCTCGCACATCGGGAGATTTTTCTAAATATAAAAAAGGGAGACCTTCTAACCATTGATAATTTTCAAATTGGAAATTCGTACAGCTTGACCGTAAATGATATTAATGGTTCTTGTCAACCTATACTATCACCCACTAACCCAGATTTATTGGAATACGACAGAGAAGGAAATACCTACACTATTCGACCAAAAGTTTCATCTATTGACCTTGAGGTGGATATGGAGTTTTGTAAAAAAAGTAAGACAGATCTGGTGCTTTCCTTTTTCTGTTTGAGTTGTCCGCTAGAGGAGGAAGATGGAGCTAGCCGAATGGACGGAATAATGACTGATTTAAATTATTCTGCGGATGAGTTAATTCGAGATGTATTAATTGGGGGAAATTGTTTTGAGATTACAAATGTTGCACCAATCGGAGGTGGCCAAATTGCAAAATTCACAGGAGGGACTAGTTCTATAGGATTTGAAGAAGGTGTAATGATAGCAACGGGGGCACCTGTAATTGCGCATGGACCTAATGTTGGTCCTAACTCTGGCACTGCTGGTGGCGGAGGTTCAGACCCAGATTTATCCCAATTAAGTGGACCGGTATTTGACGCATCCGGTATTCAATTTTATTTTACTCCCACCGTCAACCAAATCGCCTTTAATTATGTATTCGCTTCAGAAGAATACTGTGAATTTTCTCAATCGACTTTCAATGATGTATTTGGTTTTTTTATAAGCGGTCCAGGAATTTCAGGTGGCTTCACAATGGATGGACAAAATATTGCCACATTACCGGGTACTGGAATTGATGTCAGCATAAATAACGTTAATCAATTTACAAATGCTGCATTCTATGTTGATAATACTCCGATGGGTCAACCCCAATTTGCTGGTACGCCTTCTGATTGCGATGAAGTAATAATGGCGGATGGTGTAGCGATTGATGATTGTGAGTATGATGGCTTTACCGGAACATTGGCTGCTGTGGCAGATGTAATTCCATGTGAAACTTATTTAATCAGACTGGTTGTTGGAGATGTTGGGGATGGTATTTATGATTCAGCGGTATTTTTGGAAGCTAATAGTTTTTCTGCTGGTGGTCAAGGAAATATTACTGCAGATATCCCTGGTTTAACACCTGAAGGTTTTGGCGTTGCTTTTGAAGGATGCTCTGACGGATTTTTAGTTTTTAATAGAATTGGAAATGATGTTTCTGAGCAAGTCGAAATTTCTTTTTCTATTGACCCCGCTTCTACTGCCACGGCCGGAGTTGATTTCACAGATCTTCCTACTTCGGTAACTATTCCTATTGGGCAAACACAAGTTTTGGTTCCTTTTACTGTGTTTTCAGATTTTATTTTTGAAGGGATAGAAACATTAATTCTCAATATTGATAACGCATGCACTTGCACGCAATCCACATTAACAATTCAAATAGATGACTTAAGCCCGCTCAATGCTAGTCCTGAAGATTTTGATTTCTGTATCTCTCAACCTGTTACCCTGACTGCAATGCCAACAGGTGGTGGGACACCTTATACTTATGAATGGAGTAATGGTGCAACAACTAGTAG
>CALGJW010000160.1 GCA_937930025.1 uncultured Saprospiraceae bacterium
AGTAAATCAATTGAAGAAAGTGTAAAGGAAGCGGTAGATTTGTTGCTTCCATTAGTTCGAATAATATGAATCAATATCATTTAGATCATCTTAAAGAGTTAGAGTCAGAATCTATTTATATACTTAGAGAAGTTGCTGCTCAATTTGAGAATCCGGTGTTAATGTTTTCTGGTGGGAAAGATTCTATCCTTTTGGTACACTTAGCTCAAAAAGCTTTTTTCCCAGGGAAAATTCCTTTTCCTTTATTACACATAGATACCGGGCATAATTTTCCAGAGACAATAGCCTTTAGAGATGAAATGGTTGAAAGAGTGGGAGCTAGACTGATTGTAGGTTCAGTAGAAGAAGGAATTAAGTCAGGTTTAGTGATAGAAGAGAAAGGATTCAATGCTTCAAGGAATGCACTTCAAACGGCAGTACTTTTGGACTCTTTGGAAAAAGGAAAGTATGATGCGGCTTTAGGTGGAGCCAGAAGGGATGAAGAAAAGGCAAGAGCCAAAGAACGCTTCTTTTCGCATAGAGATGAATTTGGACAATGGGACCCAAAGAATCAACGTCCAGAATTATGGAACCTATTCAATGGTAAAAAACACCTTGGCGAGCATTTTCGAGTCTTCCCAATTTCCAATTGGACGGAGTTGGATGTTTGGCAGTATTTGGCAACTGAAAAGGTAAAGTTGCCTTCTTTGTATTATGCGCACGAGCGAGAGGTATTCGAAAGAGACGGAACACTTTTGGCGAATACTCCGATTATTCCAAGAAAAAAAACTGAGATTGTAAAAAAAATTATGGTTCGATGCAGAACAATTGGAGACATGACTTGTACCGGTGTTTGGGCAAGTGAAGCACGAACTATAGAAGAAATTATTTCGGAAGTTGCTACAACCAGAATGACAGAACGGGGAGGGAGAACTGATGATAAAAGAAGCGAAACTAGCATGGAAGATCGCAAGAAGACCGGATATTTTTAAAATTTAGATTTTATATACCTAATAAATGTGATCTTATTATCTTTTTTTCGTCTTAAGGATAGTTATTAGACGGATGGGAAAAAGAGATAAAATAAACTATAAGGATGGCCGGAAATTCCGAACTTTTAAGATTTACAACAGCAGGGTCAGTTGATGACGGGAAGTCTACACTTATCGGAAGATTGCTCTATGATTCCAAGTCCATTTTTCAAGACCAATTGGATGCAGTAGAATCTGCAACTCTGCGACGTGGAGAGAAAGGAATTAATCTTTCTTTGCTTACAGACGGATTGAAATCTGAAAGAGAACAAGGTATTACTATTGATGTGGCCTATCGGTATTTTTCTACTCCTAAACGTAAGTTTATTATTGCTGATACTCCAGGGCATATTCAGTATACCAGGAACATGGTGACTGGAGCTTCTACAGCAAATGTTGCACTTATTTTGGTAGATGCTAGAAAAGGAGTACAAGAGCAAACAAGAAGACACGCAATCATAGCTTCTTTGCTACAAATTCCACACTTAGTTTATTGTATTAATAAAATGGACTTGGTAGACTTTGATCAAGAGCGATATGAATCAATTAAGGAAGAGTTAGAAAATTTTTCATCCAAGTTGGATGTTCAAGATGTGCAATTTATTCCTATGTCAGCATTGAACGGCGATAATGTTGTCGAAAGATCCAAAGAAATGGAATGGTATGAAGGCTCAACGCTATTGTACTATTTAGAAAATGTTCACATCGGATCTGACTACAACCTAATAGATGCCCGTTTTCCAGTCCAGCACGTCATTCGTCCTAACACAGACGAGTTTCATGATTATCGAGGATATGGAGGAAGAGTGGCCGGCGGAGTTTTTAAAAAAGGAGATTCAGTTCTGCTGTTGCCGTCCGGCTTTAAATCTAAAATTGCAAAAATAGATACCTTGGATGGTGAATTGGCTCAAGCTTTTCCACCGCAGTCTGTAACTATACTTCTTGAGGATGATTTGGATTTGAGTAGAGGAGATATGATCGTCAGAGAAAATAATCAGCCCAAAGTAACTCAGGACTTGGAATTGATGGTGTGTTGGTTTGATTCGCTAAAGCCATTAGTTTCAGGAGGGAAATATGCAATTAGACATACTACCCAAGAGGCAAGATGTGTGATAAAAGAAATTCGCTATAAACTTGATATCAATAGCTTGCATAGGAATCAAGAAGATTTGGAAATTTGTGCCAATGATATTGCTAGAGTTGTAGTTAGAACAACAAAGCCATTGTTTGTGGATGCCTATGGAAAGAATCGAATAACCGGTTCCGTAATAATTATTGATGAAGGAACAAATGGTACCGTAGGCGCTGGTATGATTAGATAAATTGAAAAAGACTAAAGGAAATACCGTAAATGAATAACAGTACAAATTTCGAAGAGGAGATCACTTTAAAGGATCTTATTTTGAGTATTAAAAAATACTGGAATTTACTGTGGAGAAATTGCTGGATCATTGGAGTTTTTTGTTTGCCATTCTTAGCTTTCTTTATTTACAAGTCAATTACATTTACTCCCGTCTATAATGCAGAAATTAGGTATATCGTTGAAGGTGATGGCGGTGGTGGTAGCGGACTAGGAGGTTTGCTTGGACAATTTGGTATTAGTAGAGGAGGAGGAAAAACAAACCCAAAACAAATTATCGAAGTTGCAAAGTCTAAGAGACTAGCTAAAGAAGTTTTGTTTGAAAACGAGGATGGGAAAAATTCCTTCTTAGCGAATGACATTATTAATGTCTACCAGCTTACAGAGAAATGGAAAGAAGGGTACCCTGAAATCGAAAATTTTCAATTTGAAAAAACCAGGCTTGAAAATTTTTCGAAGAAAGAACGTTTTGCCTTTAATGGAGTATATAAAAAACTGGTTGGGTCCGCAAAGTCAAAAGTAAAAGGCTTAGTAAATGTTTCTTACATAGAAGACAAGGGAGTCTATACTATAAATACTGCCACTGAATCCGAAAAATTGTCTATCGATATTGCTGGACGAATGTATGATCAAGTCAAGTATTTCTTTGAAGAAAGAATGTTAGAGGATAAGATTAAAAGTAGAGATCTACTAAAGGAAAAGTCAGACTCTATTAAGTATTTAATTAATCTTAAAGCTCAGCGATTGGCAGAATTCGAAGACCAAAATAGAGGACTCGTATTGAATTCTAAGAAAACGCTTAAACAAACCTTAGCGGTAGAAATTCAAGGCTTGACATCAGCGTATTCTGAGTCCATAAAGAATTTTGAAATTTCAGATTATTCTCTGAAACAAAGTAAGCCACTTTTTTTACAAATAGATAAGACCTTATCTCCCATAAGACCTGAAAAAGAATCTTTAGTAAAAAACATTCTAATGGCCTTGATATTAGGCGGTTTTTTGGGGACTATATTTGTCATAGGTAGACATATGATTCAGGAGGCTCTAAATGGATAAATTATTTTTAATTAAAGAGATAAATATTTAATAAACAATACTTGGTATCAATGAAACAAAATAAAAAGTGTATTGGAATAATAGGTTTGGGCTATGTTGGATTACCTCTGGCTGTCGAATTTGCAAAAAAATATTCGGTAGTTGGGTTTGATATTAATGAATTGAGAGTAGAAGAACTCTCCAACTGCTTTGACCAAACTCTTGAAGTTGAAGAAGACCAATTGAAGGCAGTAATCAACAAAGAATTTGAAGAAGGAAAAACTGGACTTAAGGTTACTGCTTCAAAGGGTTTATTGGCAGAGTGTAATGTTTATATTATTACTGTACCTACTCCAACAGACAAAAATAATCGACCAGTTCTAATTCCTTTAATTAAAGCTAGTGAAACCGTTGGGGCAGTTTTAAATCGCAATGATGTTGTAGTCTACGAGTCTACGGTATACCCAGGTGCTACAGAAGAGGAATGTATTCCTGTGTTAGAAAAAGTTTCTGGTTTAACCTTCAACAAAGACTTTTTTGTTGGCTATAGTCCTGAGAGAATCAATCCCGGAGATAAAAAGCATACAGTAGCTAAAATCTTGAAAGTAACTTCCGGATCCACTCGAGAATCCGCAGAAGATATTGATCAATTGTATAAATCAGTGATAACGGCTGGAACCTATATGGCCTCTTCTATTAAAGTTGCAGAAGCCGCCAAAGTAATTGAAAACTCACAACGAGATATCAATATCGCATTTGTAAATGAGCTTTCTAAGATATTTACTTTAATGGGAATTGACACTATAGAGGTATTAGAAGCTGCCGGAACGAAATGGAATTTCCTTCCTTTCAGGCCAGGATTAGTAGGTGGGCATTGCATAGGAGTCGATCCTTATTATTTAGCACAAAAAGCCCAGGAGGTTGGATACCATCCAGAAATTATCTTGGCAGGTAGGCGATTGAATGATACCATGGGACAATATGTCGCTTCTGAAGTTATTAAGTTAATGATTCAGAAAGACATAAAAATAAATGGAGCGAAAGTGCTCATGCTTGGAATTACGTTTAAAGAGAATTGTCCTGATATTAGAAACACAAGAGCCATTGATGTCTACACCGAAATGAAATCTTATGGATTGAATATGACTCTTGGAGATCCATGGGCAAATATTGAAGAAGTAAAATCTGAATATGGAATTCCTCTTGTAAATGATATTGCCAAAATCTCCGAAAAATTTGATGCAATAATACTTACCGTTGCGCATAAAGAGTTTTTGGATTTTGACTTGAAATCGAAGTTGAATACTACAGGAGTAATTTATGATGTAAAGAGCATTTTGGATAAGGAAATTGTTGACGGAAGACTTTAATGATATGAAAAAGAAAAGAATACTTTTAACAGGTGGTGCAGGATTCATTGGATCTAATATTGTTAAAGCACTTTTAACAGATGAAAAAGTGGAATTGGTAAGAGTGTTAGATAATCTAGCTACCGGAAATCGTAAAAATATAGAACCGCATTTAAGTAACCCAAAATTCGAATTTGTTTGGGGAGATATTAGAGAATACACGACCTGTTTGGATAGTTGCGAAGGAATTGATCTAGTTTGTCATCAAGCCGCATTAGGTTCTGTACCTAGATCTATTAAGCACCCTTTGACTACAAATAATGTAAATATAACAGGGACATTGAATGTCTTTACCGCTGCGAAGAATTCAGGAATTAAGCGGGTAGTGTATGCCGCTTCTTCAAGTACGTATGGAGATAGTGCAGAATTGCCAAAGCAAGAAGATCGAATTGGATCTCCTTTGTCGCCTTATGCAGTCACTAAATTAGTTAACGAATTATACGCTAATGTATTTGGTGGACTCTACGGCATGGAATTTATAGGCTTGAGATATTTTAATGTCTTTGGCCCTAATCAAGATCCTAATGGAGCATACGCCGCAGTTATTCCGCTTTTTGCGAAAGCATTGCTTTTAGATAAAGCTCCTCGAATAAATGGAGATGGAGAGCAGTCGAGAGACTTCACTTTTGTCGACAATGCAGTACAAGCAAATATTAAAGCCCTTTTTAGTGAAAATAAAAAAGCTTTTAATCAGGTCTATAATATTGCCTGTGGTGAAAGAATCACAATTAATGACTTATTCAATATTCTGAAAGAAACAGCTCACTCTGACATCGAACCGATATATGGTCCCAATAGAGAAGGAGATGTAAAACATAGCTTAGCAGATATAAGCAAAGCAAGGAAATTATTAAATTATGAACCATCCGTAAAAGTTAGTGAAGGCTTGCAAAAAGTGTTTGGTTGGTATGCCGAAGAATTTTTTCACGGAGTACGTACAGTAAAATAAAATTTTTAGATGAAAAATTTTGCCTTAATTGGAGCGGCAGGATATATCGCCCCAAGACATATGAAAGCGATCAAGGATACTGGCAATAATTTGGTTGCTGCTTTTGATCCTTTTGATTCTATTGGAATCATTGATAGTTATTTTCCAGATGCTGATTTCTTTACAGAATTTGAAAGGTTCGATCGTCACTTGGAAAAATTGAAGCGTAAGGGGACACCAATTGATTATGTTGCAATTTGTTCCCCTAACTATTTACACGACGCTCACATACGGTTTGGCTTGAGAATGGGTGCCAGTGTGATTTGTGAAAAACCTATCGTTTTAAATCCTTGGAATCTAGATGCGCTAGAAGAAATAGAAACGGAATATGATGGAAATGTTTATAATATTCTTCAATTGAGATTACATTCTAGTGTAATCGATTTAAAAAATAGAATTGAAAACGGACCTAAGGATGCAATATATGATATTGACTTAAAGTACTTTACTTCTCGTGGGAAATGGTACCAACATAGTTGGAAAGGGGATCCTAAGAAATCCGGAGGAATTGCTACAAATATTGGAGTTCACTTTTTTGATATGCTGGTATGGATTTTTGGAGACGTCCTCGAAAATAAAGTTTACGAGCATGGAAAAACTAAAGCCGCTGGATTTCTGAAATTAGAAAGAGCTAGAGTAAATTGGGTGCTTAGTGTTGATTATGATAATATTCCAGAACAAATTCGCGCTTCTGGAGCGAGAACCTATAGATCCATAACTATCGGTGACGAAGAATTTGAATTTAGCGGAGGTTTTACAGAATTGCATACCAAAAGTTATGAACAAATAATTGCGGGGAATGGATTCAAACTAGGCGCTGCCCGGAAAGCTATTCAAATCGTCCACGATATAAGAAACGCACAAATTTTAGATTTAGAAAATTCTAATTAAACGACCAACCAAAAGAAAGATTGATGGAATACGATGTTGTTATAGTTGGTGGTGGAATAGTTGGACTTGCCTCAGCTTATCAAGTCTTAAAACAGGATTCAAGCCTTAAAATTTGTGTTCTTGAAAAAGAATCAAAATTAGCAAAGCATCAGACCGGAAATAATAGCGGTGTTATTCATTCAGGAATTTACTATAAACCAGGAAGTAAGAAAGCTGAAAATTGCAAAAGAGGGTATCAATTGATGTTAGACTTTTGTGAAAAACACAACATCGCATACGAACTATGTGGGAAGGTTATAGTCGCAACTTCTGAAGAGCAGTTCCCTGCTTTAGAAAGAATATATGAGCGAGGAATCGCTAATGGCTTAAAAAATATAAAATATATTGATGCCGAGGAGATTAAAGCAAAAGAACCACATGTTGCTGGTCTAAAGGGGATTTGGGTGCCACAAGCCGGTATCGTTGATTACACAGATGTGTCCCTCAAGTATGCAGAGCTCATTGAAAATCTTGGTGGAGAAATTAAACTAAACCAAAAGGTTACTGGGATAAATCAGAATTTAGAAAATATTGAAGTGAAAACTTCCAAAGGAGCACTTAAAGCGAAACTGATAGTAAATTGCGCAGGTTTGTTTTCTGATAAGATCGCCAAAATGACTGGCCAGGAAATAGATTTTAAAATTATTCCTTTCAGAGGAGAATACTATGAGCTGAAGCCTGAGAAAACTAATTTAGTCAAAGGTTTAATCTACCCAGTTCCTAATCCTGAATTTCCATTCTTAGGAGTACATTTTACAAAAATGATAAAAGGGGGTGTTGAAGCAGGCCCAAATGCAGTACTAGCATTCAGGAGAGAAGGATACAAAAAGAGAGATATTCATGTTGGGGAATTGTTAGAAACATTAACCTATCCTGGATTTTTAAACATAGTTAGAAAGTATTGGAAGGATGGATCTTATGAAATGTATCGGTCATTTTCTAAAACTGCTTTTGTAAACGCACTAAAGATTTTAATCCCTGCGATCAAAAGTGAAGATGTTGTCCGAGGTGGAGCTGGGGTAAGAGCTCAAGCCTGTGATCGTAAAGGAAATTTAATTGATGATTTTTTAATACTTGAAAAAGATCAAGTAATCAATATATGTAATGCACCTTCTCCTGCGGCTACCTCGTCGTTAGCAATTGGAGAGTATATATCAAATAAAATTATTTCAAAACTTAAATTAAGTAAAAATGAAGTTGGATAACTCAAGAATTTTAGTGATTGGAGGAGCCGGGTTTATCGGAGCTTTTGTAGTAAAAGAATTGCTCAAAGAAAATGTCGCGGAAGTAGTAATCTACGATAATTTCGCAAGAGGAAATATGGATAACCTTACAGAGGTTTTGCAAGATGATCGTTGTAAAATATTTGAATTAGGCGGAGAAATAAGAGACGTTGATGTTTTAGATGCGGCTATGAAAGGAGTCGACTATGTTTTTCACTTAGCGGCAATGTGGTTGCTTCATTGTAAAGACTTCCCTAGAACAGCTTTCGATGTAAATATCGCAGGAACGTTTAATGTGCTTGAAGCTTGTGTAAAGAATAAGGTGAAAAAGTTGGTTTATTCTTCTTCTGCTTCCGTTTATGGAGATGCAGTGGAATTGCCAATGACTGAAGAGCACCCATTCAACAACAAGAACTTTTATGGTGCTTCAAAAATTGCTGGAGAAGCAATGTGTACTGCATTCAATGATCGATATGGACTTGAAATCATTGGTTTGAGATACATGAATGTATATGGTAGAGGGCAAGATCAAACAGCGGCTTACACAGGAGTAGTACCGATTATGTTGAATAAAATTGAAGCGAATGAAGCACCACTTATTAATGGAGATGGAAGCCAAGCTTACGATTTTATTTATGTAGAGGATGTTGCAAGTTGTAATGTTGCCGCTTTGAAAAGTGATACCAAATTCGGTTTTTATAACGTAGGAACAGAAGTTCAAACTTCTATCAAAGTTCTTTGTGAAACTATTCTAAAATTAAAAAGCTCTGACCTTCAAGTGAAATATAAACCATATTCAGAAAACGATGCTAGAGCACTAGTTCAAAATAGAATTGGATCTAGAGAAAAGGCAGAAAAAGAATTGGGATTTATGTACAAGTATGACTTAGAAGAAGGACTACAAAAATTAATCGATTGGAGGATTGAAACAGGAATCGATAAGCCTCAAAAACAAACAGTATAAAATTCAAATTATGGATACCTTGACAAAAAGAACAATTCACATCGCCCAACCTTCCACTGGAGAAGAGGAATGGCAAGCAGTAAAAGAGCCAATCATGTCAGGTTGGCTAACATCGGGACCAAAAGTTCGAGAATTTGAAAGACTGTTTGCAGAAAGACATAATGTGAAGCACGCAATAGCAGTAACAAGTTGTACGACTGCATTACATTTAGCATTAGCTGCATTGGATATTAAAGCAGGAGATGAAGTTTTAGTTCCTGCCTTTACCTGGGTGTCGACGGCCAACGCAGTTTTATTTTGTGGTGCTACTCCTGTTTTCGTTGATGTCGATCCAGTGACTTTCAACATTGATCCTAAAGAAATTAAAAAACATATAACAGCGCGAACTAAAGCGATTATTCCAGTTCACCTGTTCGGACTTTGTGCCGATATTGATGCGATAAAAGCAGTTGCACCTGATCTTCACATTGTGGAGGATGGAGCATGCGCAGCAGGATCAGCTTATAAAGGAACACCAGCTGGAGGACTTGGAGATATGGGTTGTTTTTCTTTTCATCCTAGAAAATCAGTCACTACGGGTGAAGGAGGAATGGTTACAACCAATGATGATAAATTAGGAGAAAAGTTGCAGATTCTAAGAAACCATGGAGCATCTGTTTCTGAGGAAGTAAGACACAACGGACCTAAACCTTACTTACTTCCGGCTTTTGAAGTCATGGGTTTCAACTATAGAATGACGGATCTACAAGGAGCAATGGGTGTTGTTCAATTGGGGAAATTGGATAAATTCATTGATGAAAGAAATGAATGGACGAAGTATTACCAAAGGGAGTTAGCTGAAGTAGAATGGTTGAGAACACCAAATGCTCCTGAAGGTTACAAGCACGGTTGGCAATCTTATCCATGTTTTGTCGATGAGAGTAAAGCTCCTCATTCTCGAAATGATATAATGGAAATTCTACAAAAACATGGAATAGCAACACGTCCAGGAACACATGCTGTTCATATGTTAGATTTCTATGCTAAAAAATATGACATTAAGCCTGAGGACTTTCCAGGTGCTCAAGCTTGTAATGACTTCTCTATGGCAATTCCTTTACATAATCTTATGACCAGAGAAGATTACGAATACGTTGTTGCTGTAATTAAAACCATCAAATAATGACAATACAAGAAATATTTTCTTCTGAAATAAAAGTTGAAAAAAATTACATCTTCCGTTCTGAAGATTCTGCTTTTGAAAATCAAGGACACACAAACGATGTGTTTTCTGACAAGTGGGAAAAGGTTGATGAAATGGATAAAACTGATAAGCTTTATGAATTTCAGTTTGAGTGGTATTTAAAACTTTATGGCTTTGATACTGAAGAGGATTTAAAAAAATTCTTACAGACTAAAAAAGTAATTTTTGATGCAGGATGTGGCCTTGGATATAAAGCAGCATGGTTTGCAAAATTAGCGCCGAATTCTATTGTCATTGGAATGGATTATTCCGATGCTGCGGGTATTGCTGCTAAGAACTATGCAGATATTCCAAATCTATATTTTGTTAAAGGCGATATTGCGGATACAGGATTCAGACCCGGAAGTATTGATTATGTTTCTTGTGATCAAGTGATCATGCATACGGAACACCCGCATAAAACTTTTGCACACTTGACTGAAGTGACTACTCCGGATGGTGAATTCGCATGCTATGTATATGCGAAGAAAGCTTTGCCTCGAGAATTACTTGATGATCACTTTAGAATAGCGACGAAAGATATGTCTTCTGAAGACTTGTGGGAAATGTCTAGACAACTAACACAGCTTGGAAAGACACTTTCTGATCTCAAAATAAATATCGACGTTCCAGATATTCCTTTGTTAGGAATCAAAGGTGGAGAGTATGACATTCAGCGATTCATTTATTGGAACTTTATTAAATGCTTTTGGAAAGAAGACTGGGGGACAGAACTTAGCGATGCCACTAATTTTGATTGGTATTCCCCAAGTAATGCAAAGAGATATTCTGAAGGAGAGTACAGAAGCATGATAAGCGACAATAACCTAACTATCAAACATTTTCATAAAGAAGAAGCCTGCTATTCTGGCAGATTCGGGAAATAACTATGTGCGGAATTACAGGTATTCTAAATTTAAATGAGTCTTCTGTACCACGGAACCTGATTCAGGAACTCACTAGAGAGCTTAGCCATAGAGG
>CALGJW010000161.1 GCA_937930025.1 uncultured Saprospiraceae bacterium
CTCCGCGGGTTTCTAAGACACTGGCGATTAATAATCGATCCATAAAGCGTTCATTTCTACCGGAATGGCATTGCTTGATTAATGCTTGGACGTAAGGGTCTCCACCCATAGCGGCTGGAAGAACGACTCCTCTTTTTTCCATCAACTTATAGACCTCTTGAAAATGTTCGAGTTCTTCTACAGCCGTCTCAATCAACTCAGGAATAATTTCTAGGCGATCTGGATATTTAGCCACAAAGCTCATAGCCATGGCTGAGGCTTTTCGTTCACAATCGGCGTGATCTTGTAAAAAGCTATCAAAATCATTCATCACAGCGGCTAGCCATTCCGGTTTACTTGGAACTTTTATATCTAGGTTCAACTTCATTCCTTTTTTAGTGTAAAAGTAGGGAAAAGCGTGATTTTTAGGCCAATTGTAGGCATTTGGTCAATAGTTATGTCACATCACTGGATTCTGAACGTATTAATGAGGTATATTTGATACAGTCACGCAAAATTCAAAGCAATGAGATCGATTTCAGTAGTAGCTGTAATTATCCTTCTTAATTTTTCTTTTTCGAAGGTATTTGGACAATGCCAAGAAAGTACTGTTCAAATTAACATCACAACAGATTCTTATCCTCACGAAAACAGTTGGTCGCTTTTAGATGATGCGGGAAATCTTATTCAATCTGCTTCCTTAGTTGGAGAGCCATTTAATAGCATTGTCCCTTTTACGGTTTGTGTAGATTCATCGGCTTGCCTGACATTTCAAATTGAAGATAACTTTGGAGATGGTATTAATATACCTGGAGGTTTTGAGGTATATATGGATAGTGTTTTGGTTGTTTCCAACGTTTCATTTACGGATTCCTACTCTGCTTCATTTAATTGCCCTGTGGGCTCTACTTGCGGTAATGCAGAAAGTATTACGGAAGGATTTTTTCATACTATTTTTGATGATCATTGGTACATTTTTGTTCCTGATTCATCTGGGATTTATGAAATTACTACTTGTGGATTGACAAGCTGTGATTCGAAGATTTGGGCCTATGCCAGTTGTAACGAATCAGCCATTAGTGAAGATAATACTGGAACCTTGTTTTATAATGATAGTACTCTTGTGTGTGGTGAACAGGCTGACCTCTCAATTCCATTAACAGCTGGTCAGGTCTACTACCTAAGAATCGGAGATGATCAAGATACTTGTTTAGATAGTATAAATTGGTCGTTGAATTTTCAAGCTTATGTGATGGGATGTACGGATTCAACTTCTTGTAACTTTGATCCATTAGCCACTATAGATGATGGGTCTTGTATAGCACACGGAGATCCGGCCTGTCCAAATGCTCCGGACTTGGTAATTGATCAGGATCGCCTGCGTACAAGTTTGTATTTAACCACCATAGATAATAATGATGACTGTTTGATTAATGAAGGTTGTTTACAGGGCTATGGGGTCAGAGACATTGTGCGTTTTGCTACTCGTATTGATAATATAGGAGACCTAGACTATTATATCGGCTTGGAATCAACCGATAATGATCAATTTACTTATGACAATTGTCATCAACATTGGCATTATGATGGATATGCGGAATATTTGTTGTTTGATGAAAATGGACAAAAAATTCCGATCGGTTTTAAAAATGGATTTTGTGTATTAGACTTAGGATGCACCACCGGAACGGCATCTTACGATTGTCAAAATATGGGAATCAGCGTTGGTTGCTGGGACGAATATTGGGCTGAATTAGAATGCCAATGGGTTGATATTACTGACATAACAGATGGAACTTATACCTTGGTTACTAGAGTAAATTGGGATAATGCACCAGATCTTTTAGGAAGAATTGAACGAGATACTTTAAATAACTGGGCGCAGGCTTGTATAGTTATTGATCGATCGAATGGACCACTGACTGTTACTCAATTAAATGATTGCAATCCGTACACCGATTGTACCGGAACTTTATACGGAGATGCTCAGATCGATTGTAAAGGAGTTTGTGATGGGTCTGCATTGATGGGTGATTTAAACGAAGATTTAGCCCAATCCTCTTTAGATATCGACGGCTATGTGGAAGGAATCCTCTCTGGAGAACTGACACCAACGCCTTGTAATGATCTTTCAAACGACGGTGTATTGGATATTTATGATCTTACCTTGATGGCATCTTGTCTCACCTATGGTGGAGGACATGTGCATATAGACAACGGTCCTCATAATCATTGCAACTTTCCCTACAATGTAATATCTGATGATATTGCCTCTTTAGAAATTGTTGATTTTGATCCAAGTGCTTATGTAGATATCGCTATTCAAAATGAAGGCTCAAGGGTGATAGGTTATCAGTTTAAAATGTCTGGAATAAAAATATCTGGAGTAGAAAGTTTAATCGATACTTCCGAATTCGATCATCCGGTACAAATGGATCCGCTAACGAATACTGTTTTAAGCTTTAGCCGCGATCAACAATTTATCGAAAGAAATGTAACTGCTCAATCTTTGGTTAGGGTTTATTTTTCAGAAATAACTGGAGACGAAATTTGTATAGAAAGTATTCAAGGAATTATTAATGATGACTTACAAACTGTTCCTAGCTTTATAGAAGGTAACTGTGTGTTTATTTCATCAACGAATCAAGTTAATGCTTTAGAATCGCTCAAAGCATATCCAAATCCTACCAATGATAATATGACGGTTAGTTGGCAAGAATCGCAGCGTATATTTGGTTGGGAGTTGACTAATTTGAACGGTCAACAATTGGTTGCAAATGAATCTGAGACAGTTGGAATCAAATCTGCTGGTCAAATAATTCTTGATTTGGAAGGGTATTCATCTGGGTTATATTTTATTAAGATAAGATCGGATCGGGGAATTAGTATTCTTAAGTTGATTAAGCAATAAGTTGATTTTTTTTGGCTGCGGAGGTTTTATTTATTTCTTCGAAATTACTTAGGGTTTTATGCCGTTGACTAATGTCGCGTTTAATCTTCAGACCTATCAACCTCAGGTGGGAAGCTGAAAGAGGTGCTCAAAGTGAGTTGCGTTTAATTTTCAGACCTGCCGACCATGAATGAAATGAAGGTGGGTTTACCGAGCAGAATGAAATGATGATTGGAAATTAAAAGAAAGGAATTTGGTTGGATATACTTGGGACTAATTTTGACTTGCCGACCTTTGTTCTTTCCTTAGCTCACAAGTGTTGATCAATATTTTAATTAGCTATTGAATTCCAGTTCTTTGGTCTAAGAAAGCTCATCCCTCATCCCTAAGCCTTACGGAAGATAGAACACGAATAGGTAGCAACGAATTTCACGAATTTTCACGAAGTCGAATAACGTATCGATCGGACATAATCATTTCCACGAAGATTGCTTCGCAATCAACGAACCTGCCTGCCGTCGGCCGAAAAGGCAGGCAGGTTTCCACGAATTTGATACCTGTTAAGTAACGAAACCAGTGTGATTAACTCGCATAAATCATATTTGTGTGCTGAGGAAAGACCTTTGTTTGGAAACAAAAGAAGGGCATAAAGTGGGTTGTGTTTAATTTTCAGACCTGCCGACCATGAATGAAATGAAGGTGGGTTTACCGAGCAGAATGAAATGATGATTGGAAATTAAAAGAATAGATTTTCGACTTAACCCCAATTTGTTTTTCAAATCTTCTTACCTGTATAACGAATGTCTTAATGAAGGTAAAACCTTATTTTCGACAACTTGTATAAAAAATGAATCCTTACGGCGTCAATCTTAATGCTATTTCCGTTGATTCATGGTTTAAATCAGGAATTTTTTCCTTCTTTCAACAGGCTGCCTAGGACTAATTTCACCATTTTTGAATCAAGAAGCAATTACCGCAGTTAGGCTATAGGAGATATCAAAGGAATTTATTAAATTGGCCTAAGGATAAAAACAACCAAATATGGCTAAATCAAAGAAACAAAGGATGATTCAAGCTCGGGATAAGAAAGATGCCCGAAAGATTTTAACTATTGTGGTAATCAGCACTGTGGTTTTATGTGTTTTATTGTACTTTTTAATGCCAAGTTATTAAGGGATATTCTTCAGTTATTCAGCTTTATACTTACTCTACAATTGATGAATAGTTTATTTTTGCGTGAATAGCTAGTATCTGTTTATTTGCTATTGAAATTTGCGATATAAAGACTAATCAAAAGAAATTCTCCAATACTATTTTAGTTCAGGAACTATTCTTTATTGAAGAATTTCCATTAAAATTATATCAATTATTTACGTTATCCAACGTTGCTGCAACAGTATGCCTTTGCTTTCGCATACAGCCTCACTTTTACGTATTCGCATGGCACAATTCCTTCGGTTTCCCCTCGGAAACTAATTACACTATTTTCTAAACCACAAGCTCTTAGTTCAGCTTGAAGCAGTGTTTTTGCAGATTCAATCAATTGATCTTGTTCAGCAACATTGAAGCTGCCTGGGAATTCAACGCAATCGCAAACTGGACTTGGCCAAAAGCACCATTCAAACACAAGTACTTCTGTTTCATCAATTTGTAAGTCATCTGGTCCGCAATCGGGTAGTGCAATATGTCCACCGCAATTTACCACTTTGGAAAGTTCTGTGGCTAAATTAGTAATACTTGCACCATCTGGAGTTTCTACATCTCTCCTGGGACATTCCCGAATTAGTCTGGATTGAATTTGATCGTTCGATTCTACTTGAGACGAGGATTCATTTGCAGAAAGTTGATCAAATTCTGTTAAAGATTCTTGCTTACAGGCTGTAAAACACAAGCCAATAAAAAGTAAGAAGAATCCAAAATTCATAGCTTTTTTCATAATTCAATAAAATTTTGGTTAAAAAATAATTTCAAAAAATCATTCGTCCCAAAAATTTTCTATCCGAAATAGGTAAGCCTAGTACTTGTCCTGACAAGATTCAGCCCTAAGTTTGGACTTGTTAATTTTCCTTATGTATTAGTGTATTGAAAAAAGAAATGAGGAGCATTCGGGCTAAATTAAATTAGAAATTGTCCGATTTTTTGCAATTTTTAACAAGCTATTTCCCCAACCGCGGTTCATGCTTCACATGGTGATACCTGAGCGCCATTTCAATGCATTCTTTTAATTCCTTCTTCGGTACCTTATCTTTTAGACCAAATAGAATCGCTCGATTATTTTCATACTTGAAAGTATCCCCAAAGACTTCTTTGAAGGTGGCAACTAACTTGCTAGTGCATTTGAAATACATAGCGTATTGATCAGGATTTTTTGCTTTCCAATCTATTCGAATGGTGCTCCCTTTTTTAACAAGATAACTGGGCTCGCCCCATTTTAAGGTTTCTTCAATCTCTTCAATGCTATCGTGTTCATTGGCTGTTTCAAGGATTAGATTTCGTAGGAAAGTTAGCTTAGGTTGATACTCCTTTGGGTAGGATTTGAACTTAGATTTAACCGCTGGATTACTTACAATTTTTAATTTTGACATATAGGAGTATTTTACCTTTTCTTGTAGTTAGAAAGATAGGGTAAAAAAAGTCAAAATTCAAAAGTTAAAATTCAAAAGTCAAAAGTGGTCGAATAACGTATAAGGTCAAAAATTGAGACCCGCTTCCAATCACAATTCAAACTTTTCCACTTCAATGACTTCTCCAGGGAGAAGATTGTCGAGATGAATGTTTCCAATTCGTACTCGGACGAGACGTAAGGTAGGGAAGCCAACTGCGGCAGTCATTTTTCGTACCTGTCTATATTTTCCTTCACTCAGTGTCACGGATAGCCAACTAATTGGGCCATGGTTATCTGACCTAATTTTTGTTGTACCTCCAGGGTAAACTGGCGCGGGTTCTATGCGCTCAGATTTGCAAGGCAGGGTAGTGTACTTCCCATGCTGAAGTGTTATTTCAAGTCCTTGTGTCAGTTGCGCGATGGCTTCATCGGTGATCACCCCGTCTAATTGCACATGGTATTCTTTCTCCACTTTTTTACTTCGAACTTGCTCACTCACTTTTCCATCAGTGGTCAAAAGTAACAAGCCTTCGGAATTTTGATCCAATCGTCCAATGGCCATAGTGCCTTTAGGGAAGTCATCTAGTGTTCCTAAAAGTTTCCTGTTTTTTCTTGTTGGTTGATTGTAAATAAATTGAGATAGATATCCCCAAGGCTTATTGATGATAAAATGACGATGAGTTTGTTCAGGGATTTCCAACCGATGAAATTATTATTAGATAAAAATTTACTTAACGCAGTTTTAGTTTACATCAATACCCCATCCACTGCTTGAATTTTTGGTGGAATATTATCCTCGCCAAGCATTTCCTTCAAATCGATTTCAATGACTCGACATAGGGATAACATAGGAATATCATTTCCTAACCCTTCAAAAGGATTTTCTGAATAATCTCCAATCAATTCCATCATGACATATACCCAACCAATAATTACGGTAAAAGGAATGGAAAGCCAAATGGCCCAATGACCCAATTTGTGAAATTCTGAAACCATCCCTAATGGCAACAAGAAAATAAATAGCCCTACGAAAATTAAACTCATACTACCATATTGACGAGGAAGCGGAAATTTTTTGATCCGTTCAGCCTTGCCTTGATGGATATAAAAATCGTTCAACACTTTTTGTAATTCCATGTGTCGGAAATCATCTATGAGATCTTTTGAGCGCAGGTCTTTGAGGTCTTGACTCTGTTGATCGATGATTTGGGTGGCTGTGTTGGTGTAATTTATTAGGCGTTCTAATTCATTAGCTGGTAAATGTGCACTCAATGATTTTTCAGTAACATCATCATCATCATGCAAACCTACACCCCAGCGTTTCATTCTTTTTTTAATCATTTTCTCCACATGTCCTCCTTGGCTAACATGTTCCCATGGGGTTGGAATCAACAACTGGCTTCTGAGCGCATAGAGATAAGCAACATGCCGATATAATAATCTGCGGTGGATTGCATGAAGCTCCTTATCCTCTACTTTATCTGTAGTAAATTGATTGCCAATATATGCTTTAACATTAGCGCCTAACATCCGACTGGAATTAACCATGGCTCCCCAAATCTTTCTGGCTTCCCACAGCCTGTCATAGGCTTGATTATTTTTGAAGCCAATGTAAAAGGCTACTGCAGTACCGATAACAGAGATTGGCAGCCAAGGGATGGAAAACCATTCAAGATGAAAGAAATGAAATAGGCAAGTGATTAAGGTAGCCCATGCGGTGATCCAAATGATATGGGAACCTGAGAATCTTAAAACGCTTTTGAGGCTGAAATTTTTATTGATGTACATTTGGGGGATCGTTTTTAGTTACCGATTGCCAAAAATAGTTAAAGCTGGTCACATATTGGGTAATGCTATTTTGTTTCTATTTTGATAGTTGATTGTTCGAAATCGTTGCTTGGATAATTGGAATTGACCATTCCTTCAAAACATTCGAAACAATCCTATCTTCCGCCTATTCTCTCGAACCTCCAGCGTATCCGAAATTTGATACAATTGCCCATCCTTCATTTGAGTTCCATAAATCTGCGGTTCATTTTTATCCATAAGCATTTTATCGGTGATATAGGCAAAAGCAAATTTATACTCGGATTCATAAGCGCTTGCCTCCGTAAATCGTTGCTTCCACTTTTCTTGGAATACCAGATCATTGGAAAAATAGACGACTTTTAACATGCTTTCTATTCCCTTGTTACCAATGGCTTTTAACGTTGGTAGTTTTTGATTGTTGGGAATTAATTGATCCAGTCTTAGATGATATGGCTTGGGCAATGTTTTGATTTCTTCGGTTTTCGCAACAGTTTTAATTTCCTCCCAGAATTCCACTTCTCCTAGTTTTTGTCGTTTCATCTTTAACTCGGTTATTTTGATTTGGAGAAAAAGGTCAACTGAAGTTATTCCTTCGCTTTTTATATTCGCTTTAATTGGATTGATTATTTCTGTCAACCATTGTGTTTTATTTTTTTTTAGCGGCGCCAATTGTTCATCGAGTAATATGGCGATCGGTAGCTGATCATAAGTCTTTATTTCACGGATCATTTCAAAGGCACTAGAATAGTCTTCAGCCGAAACTGCTTCGAGTACCGCAGGATAACGCGCTTTAAAATTAAGTACCTGATCTATTTTAATCATGACCCGTCTATTCCTCTTTTTATTCTTCACGGTATTGTTTTCTACTAAAGGCATAGATTCCCCAAATCCTTGATTTTTCAATTGATACTTTGGTACTCCAGCATTTATCAAAAAAGATTGAACAGCTATTGCTCTTTCTTTGGATAATCGAAGATTCGATTCTGCGGTACCATCCGAATCTGTATGCCCAGTGAGTAAAAAAACATACTCCGGATTTTCCATTGCCCATTTTGCAAGCTTTTTTAAATCCGCAAACGAACTAGTTTTTATCTCAACACTATTCACTTCGAATTGCAAATTTTCTATTGCAAGCTCTTCTTCTGGACTCAATTCAAAACTTGATGGATCTGTGCTAAGGGTAACAGATATATTGTCCATTGCAAAATACATCCGATCTCCATAGATTTTCGACTCCGGCCAAAATCCGAGCGTCAAATACCGATAAGGTTTGTCTGCCTTAAAACTGGTGGTAATCCTTTGCCAAGGAAACTTCAGTGGCTTCGTTAAATTTATTTGAGGGTTGATGTGGGATATAATTGGACATTCAGAAGAATCTTGCCATTCACTTTCGGTAAGGTAAATTCCTATGTGTTTACTGACCACATAAGGTAAGTCATCACCGCTTATATCGTATTGAATGGTGTACTTTTCTCCTACCTTCATTGGCGCAAGAAGTTTGCTTTGGGCTAATTCGCAGCGCATGTAATTTCTGTTGGATGCTTCGCACTTACTTTGTGTAACTAGAAAGCCCGTGGCTTTATTTCCCAAAGGTGGAATAGTAACAAGGTTTGGCCAAAAAAATGGATGCCAGAGCACATCTGTGGAAGGTAGGGTAGGTGTGTTCCAGTTTTTCATCTTGTGGGTGTAGCCCTGGGCGGTCATGTAAAAGCTGATTTTGGTGCTGTCGTCTAGTCCTTCGAAATTTGGATTGAGAACTAGGTTTTGGGCACTGGTTAGAGAAGTGAAGATTAGGAACAAGAATAGGGTGGCGAAGGCTTTCATTTATCTAGCCGGGTTTGTTTTCGTATCGGCTACTAACATAAGGATTACTTTTTGATAATCCAAAGGGGATAAGATTGGCTTTGACTATCTTTTACTTGGGTGGAAAGGCGGCATACTCTTGCGATCAATGAATTATTTTTTTATTTGTATAAATTTGATTTCGGATTCTGACGATCATCAAAAATGTAAACTATTAAAAGTTTTGCGCCGTGTTTGCGATAGTAAATTCTTCGATGTATATCCAATTTGTATTGTCTAATTGTTTTGAACTTTTTTGATTTCCTTCCTATTTCAGGATAATTATTTAACTTCTCAATCAGTTGATCTATTTCAATCAATAGATTTCGAATTGCAGTTTCTGAAGCATTTATTTCAAGATATTTTATTATCTCATCCAGTTGATGTATTGCTCTTCTATTCCAGATTACCTTTCGAGCCATTGCTTGTATTTATTCATTACATCCTCATGAACTACATGATTAGATTCATCTTTACTCTCAGCAATAGCCTTCTCCAATTCAGATTGTTCCGTTTCACTAAGCTCGTCCCAGTAATCCGTAACGTGGATGTTGTTTCCTAGAAAATCTTCCACTAGTGCCTTTAGCTCCTTGAGAGAGTCCTTGTCATTAATAGTGGCTATCATTTGAAGTATCCCACCTTTCAATTCTAAATTACTCATATTCAATTATTTAAAAGCATTATTCTTCTGGATTTCAGTTTAAAGTTAAGCATTATAAACAAGATTGTAAAGTGAGATTCTCGTTCTCTAGAGTTGCTGACTTATTAATTGTGATAGTTGTCAATTCCTGATTAGCAGTGTCCAATTTATTCAT
>CALGJW010000162.1 GCA_937930025.1 uncultured Saprospiraceae bacterium
CAAGCATTATTGATGTCGGAGGCGGAAGTGGAAATTTTGCAGATGCCGCCCTGGAACTAGGTTTCACAAATATTACTGTGTTGGATATTTCAGCTGCTGCTTTAGTGCAATCCCAAAAAAGACTTGGTGAAAATTCATCAAGAGTCAAATGGGTCGTTAGCAATATTCTTAAATTCCAACCTAAGAAACAATTTGATTTTTGGTATGATCGTGCAGTTTTTCATTTTCTCATCAATCCTACTGATATTGAACGTTATGTCGACCTAGTTTCAAATTCCATAAACCCAAAAGGTCATTTTTTATTAGGTACGTTTTCTGAACACGGCCCTAAGAAATGCAGTGGATTAGAAATCACACAATACGCTGAAAAAGAAATGAAGGCTGTTTTTAAAAAATCATTCAAAAGTCTAGATTGTTTTACCGAAAACCACACTACTCCATTTTCGACTATTCAACCTTTTCAATTTTGTGGTTTTCAGAGGAAACAGACCAATTGAAGGCCTAATTACAACATAATTATAATAGATCGATTAGAATCGACCGTTATCTAACCGAAACCGACCATTCCATCATTTTCAGCTATATAGCTCAATAGACCTAGTACATTTGAGTAGTTTCTCATTTGAATTAAAATCGTACAGACCCTCCTGGTACGATTTTTTTTTGCTTAGATTGAAAACGAGATTTAAGGTTGGATCGATTATTCGAATAATTCCTGGTCGACGTAAACAAAAATAGATTGAGCAATAGCTTGGCCTTCAGTGTTAGTTAGCTCTAAAAAATAATTTCCCTTTTCCAATTCATTTAATGAAGTATTGAACGAATGGACTCCATGGGCAAAGGATTTGTTTTGGAAAATATCTCGTACTACTTCATTCGAAAAATTCTTAATAGCTGCACTTAACTTAATGGGTGAACTAACTTCAATGTTAAAAATACTTTCTTCAGAACTTATTAGTGTTGGATTAGCCACAATTTTCACATTAGAATCATTGGATACATATGGCGTAAGTAATTCAAAGTAGACCAGAAACATTTCTTCATACATGCGCTTACCTAGCGTCATTGGTTTTGGCGGATCGCTAGGATTAAGGAGGTTGTCCAAGGTATTATCATATTCTGCCAAAGCATGAATAACGGTACCGGCTTCCAACATTATAGGTTGTTCAAATTCGTATTGTTGCTTCCACTTAAAGTCCCAATCGGTAATTTTTAGCAACACTTGCGAATTAATGCCTTTAGGATCCACTGTAAATATTTCCCATTTTCTTCCCAACAAATGGCTATGCGGCATAATAGCATTGAGCGTCACATCAAATGGAATTTCAAACTTTGCATGATATCGAATCGTTTCGCCAGCAGGAATTTGGAAAGGAGGATTAGTGAGCATATAAGGGTGAATCAATGGAATATTCTGGCTAACTTTCTTAGGTTTTTTATTAGAAAATTTAAGCTTTACAAAAGAACTATCATTTTGCGGAACACCCGTTGGTCCGTAGTGGATATGTAAAAGTAGCTTGGCATTTTTGGGCAAATATTTCCCATTTTCATTTTTGAAAATAGTTGCTCCCTTCAACGGCTGCCAAGTATACCATCTGCTTTGATTCGGAACGAAGCCCAATTCGCCAAAGCTATAATACCCGTATTGGGGATCCCATTCGTCCAATGGAACAACCTTTTCAGAATTATCAATAGAAATAAAACAAGATCGAACGATGGATTTATTGCCAGGGACGAATTCTATTTCGCTAACAATTTTATCTTCTCCAAAATTTGTTGGTAAAACAAAAACTCGATATTGATCATAATAGACACCGTATTGTTCGAAAGCTTCGGACATTGAAATAATGGCATCCGGTGAATCTATCTTTAAAATTTCAGGGTCATCAAAATTGGATGTACCTTGCAAAGGCTTACCCTCGGCAATTCCATTATCCACCCAAAGTTGGATTAAATTAATTTCTTCCTCACTTAACTGTCTTTCATTTTTAAAATGCTGGTTGGAATTTATAGGTTTCCAAGGAGGCATATACTTTATTCCAGTTACATATTTTATCATGGACGCATAGGCCGCCACTTCCTGATAATTAGTAAAAGGCATTGGAGCGATTTGTCCTTTTTGATGACAGGGTGTACATTTTTCAAAAATAATTGGAGCAATCTGATTGGAAAAGGTAATTTCTTGCGCGACTGAACTATTCAGATAGCAAAATAGAACTCCGAGCAAAAGAATGCTACTTTTCATTTCTGTCTATGATCTAGTGAAAAGTGATATAACAACCTACGGCGTTCGCCCAAGGTTTTGGAATAGGCTTACCTGATGTGAGAGATTCCAATATTTGCTTTAGTTCATTGGTTCTGGCACCATGTTTCATCTTTCCTGGTGCGCGATAAGCGTCACTAATTCTCCCACGATAAACGACTTCTCCTTTTTTATCCAACACCACCACTTCTGGAGTTATCGTTGCTTCTAACTTCTTTGCAAATCCCTGATAATTATCAAGTTTTACTTCGAAATCAGAGAGATCATATTTATCTAGAAAAGCTTGAGCGGACTTTTCGTTGCTATTTTTCATTGGGAACACGGCGAAGAAATCCACTTTATTGCCAAATTCAGAATAGGCTTCTTGCAGTGGGTTTGCCATATAAATACTAATGGGACATTTTTCCGCTACAAAAACATAGACTCCCAGCTTATTCTGAGCATAACTAAATACAACTGAAAAAAAGAACAGGAAAGTTAAAAATATGTACTTATAAATATTCATTTCAAAGATCTAATTACTGATGGTTTTTTTGTTTTTTCGGACTGTAAATACTCTTGAAACATTGAATCCAAAATGAATATCTCCTGCTGCCCAATTACCAATGGTTTCTGCAATATATCCTTTTTCGATCATAGACGTAGAGTTTGTAAAATGTAATTGAAAAACATGCCCACCTGTTTCTATATCGAAACCAATAGAAAAAGAATTGCGATATCCTGGTGCAAGTGGATCACCAAGCACATAAATATACTCTCCATTAATTGCAATACGCTTTGACAATTTTACTCGGGTTGCAGCTCCTAGGGCATAGACATCATTTTTTTCAATAGGACCTTTAATCAAATTGCGATGAACTACGGTTGGTGACAATTGGAAAGAAAAAATGTTGCTAAATTTTCGACCAACGACTAATTGATAAGTATAATACATTCGCGAGCTAAAATAATTTTCCCGATCAGGGTTTTGAAACTTAATAGTTTTTATCGCACTAGTTGCCAAAATAGCTGCAGTCACTGGCATATTTTTCACTCCTTCACTTTGACGCAGAAATCTCCATTTCGCAAAACCATCTAATGTTTTTTCGTAGGAACTTCTCCCAAATCCTATTGTGATGTTATCAGTTATTCCGTAATCTCCTCCGATACGAATAGAAGCTGCGTCCAACCCAAAGAGTTCATATAATCCTCCGTTAATAAAGCCAAAACGATGAGATATTTTTACATCTAAAACACCTCCAGCAGTATTTTCAATGGAGTGCAAATTAATAACTCTGTTGGTTTTAAATGCAGCTGAAACATAATTAGTAGATTGATCATCTTCTAACATCGATAGTAAATCTTCTTCATCTTGCGCTTGACCAGTAAAGGTAAAAGAAGAAATAAAAAAAAGCAATAATACTAATCGCATCTATAGATATTAATTTTTCGCAGTGAGTTGTGCAGATTTCTTCTTGAATAATTCATAATCTACGTCAACATTTATTTTCACAGATTTAGCAATATTATCTTTGACAACATTTGGGATTTTTATCTTGTAATCTGCTACAAGTACTTCAAAATCTGCTTTTGCGGATACTTTATTATCCTTAACCAATAAAACGCCTTTAGCATATACTTCTTTAGTTTCTCCATGAATGGTTAGATCCCCTTTAACAGAAACAGGATAGTTTCCATCTTTTTCAAAATCTATGCTTGATGCTTCTGCAATCATTCCTTTAAAAATAGCTTTCGGATAATTATCGCTTTCCATGTAGTTTTCATTGAAGTGTTCTTGCATCAATGCTTTCTCAAATTGGAATGCTTTGATCAAAACGGCGAATTCAATTTTTCCGGTAGCTACATCAATAACACTAGTTGCCTTTTGATTGATAGCTTCAATTTTTTCTAATAACGCATCTGAAGAAAAAGTAATTTTTCCGGAGCGAGAAAAGTGTTTTTGGGCCATCAGATTACTACTCAGAAGAAGAATAAAAGAGACTGCGACCATTTTCATTAATTTCATAATACTTAAGTATTTTATCAAAGGGTGATTATTAAATTTCTATACATCTTACTAAAACGACGTCCATTAATATTCCAGTACAAATTCCTTTAAGTTTTACCTTTTCACCTATTTTAAATTCACTTCGCTTATGTTTAGACATATTATCCATTTGACAAATCACACCAAACATTTCGTTGCCACTGTCCAAAGTAATGGTTGCAACTCCGCTATCGTCCTTGCTAAAATCATTGACCACTCCATTCACCTCAATAATCTTATCCAAATACTTTGTGTTAGATTCTTTTTCGTTAAGTTCGAAATCAGAAAATAATTGAACGGATGAAAGTTCGAAATCAGAAATAGCATTACCAATGTTCTTATGCGGTTGATTATATTTATAAAAACCGAATGCTGCTCCCATTATGCCCAACAATAGAATGTATTTGAAATATTTTTTCATACTGAATTATTAAAAGGGGTTAATTATTTTTGGCGCCATCATTTATCCAAGCTTCTATTTTTTCTATTTCGCAATCGAGTAAGGGAGGTGCATTTTTTGGCATCGGAGAAAACCCACTTTCCTGTTTAACAACACCGAGTAACACACCAGAATCCACATAAGACTTTAGTTTCTCAAAACCCTCTAGTGTTACTCCTCCAAAGTTGTTAGCTGAGTCATGGCAACTATAGCAATTATTATCAATGATTTTTAAAATATCGCTACTAAAGGTTACTTCATTCGTATTACAATTGGAAGAGCCGTAAAGCTCCTCCTCAGAATCGTAATAACAAGAAGTCCAAAATAGAATAGTCAAACATATTAGTACCGTTCTCATTCAATTTAATAATTTTATTAATTGTCCATCGTGCCTTCGTCTATCCAACCTTGAATAATCGCGATATCACAATCCGATAATTTATCCCCGCCTTGTGGCATATCCACAAAGCCTGGGCTCCAAGTGATTGCACCAATCAATTTCCCGTTATCAGCTACATTCTTTATCAAGCCATATGAATCCAAACCTATTCCGCCAGAAGGCGCAGCGCCGCTATGACAACCTAGGCATTGACTGTTCAATATTGGTTGGACATCATTGGCTAAACTTACACTTGTCGAGTCACACGCTGTTAAAGAAGGGTCGCAATTCAAATCTTCAGCACCCTGCAAAATCCATCTGGCGATAATTTGAATTTGATCTGCACTCAACCTTTCAGTGGGGGCCGGAGGCATTCGCTCCTCTTCATCTTGATCAACCAGAACTTCATAAATCTCACTATCATCTAAATTAAAAGGTTCAACATCCGCAGTCATGATCACATCTTCATATGATTCCAAAATAACACCATCCTCGGCCGAGTCTGCATCATGACATCCACTAAATGCACAATTTGAAATTAACAGAGGAAGTACATCTTTTGAAAAATAAATAATATCAGGATCACAAGGTATTCCTAACGGTATGGTATCAACTTGCATGGTATCAATGGTCATCGTATCCATAGTCATCGTATCGATTGGCATCATAGAATCGTCATCCGACATTAATGGATCATGTTGACAAGACCACATCTGAATCACAACGATAATCGCCAATAAACCAAGGCCTATTTTTATTATTCTTTTCATCCTTATAAAAATAAAGTTCTATTACTTATTATCCAATACAGATTCTTCGAATAAGAATATAACCATCCTGAAGGGGGATTTATTGATACGGAAGCAGCGTTGGAATAAAATTTTATCATTAAAAAATGTTTACTGAACAACTACTTTCCCCCGATACACTGTTCCCTCTCCCTTTATCTCAATAAAATAGATGCTGCTTGCCAGATTATCTTTCAATCGAATAACCATTTCCTCGTCTCCCAATAAATTCTCATAGAAAACTGTTTTACCATTGATATCATAAATTTTTACTGGCAATAATTGATGAAAATCAGCAGCTCTTAAACCTTTAACATTCCATGTAATATCTTGAGCTTTAGCAGGGTTTGGGTAAATAATCAAGGATTCATTTCTACCCGTTTCTTTAATTCTAGTGGTAGTCATATCTATTGTTTGACAAAAAGAATTATTACAATCCAATTCTGTATCCTGAATCAATAGGCAAACATTATAGATTCCTGGTTCATCATAAAAATGTACAGGGTTTTGTTCATTACTAGTATTTGAATCTCCAAAACCCCAAAGCCAATTAGTAATATTCCCTGGACTTAAATCTATAAACTGTACACTATTATCATCCGTGTTTATGGTGTAAGCATATTCGGCGCTAAAGTTTAAGCAAGGATTACTTAAATCAAGAGTCATGCAGGTGTCCGTCTGACAATCATCCGCTTCTATACTTAGGCATACTTCATAAATGTCTAATTCACTGTATGTAAAAGTGGGATTTTGAACTCCTGACAAAGAAAGTCCATTTCCAAAGCTCCAGATCCAATTGGTTATCGAATCAGTAGTTATAGATTGATCAAAAAAGTTAACCGTTAGGCCATCAGATTGAAAATCAAAATTAGCCTGACACTGATATATACCAATAGCAATCGAATCACAAAGGTTAGCAAAACATCCTTGATCATTTTCTATTGTGACACAAACCTCGTAGCTGCCTTCC